>NZ_JBQQBO010000023.1:0-135368 GCF_052246905.1 Saccharopolyspora antiqui | reverse complement strand
CCGCCACCGTGGCGGGCCATGCCGCCGTAGGTGTCGACGATGATCTTCCGCCCGGTCAACCCCGCGTCACCCATCGGACCACCGACGACGAACCGGCCGGTCGGGTTGACCAGCAGCCGGGTGTCGGAGATGTCGATGTCGAGCCCGTCGATCTCCGGGCCAACCACCTTCTCCCGCACGTCGACGGCGAGCATCGAGTCCAGGTCGATGTCCGCGGCGTGCTGCGTCGAAAGCACCACGGTGTCCAGCCGAACCGGCTGGTCGCCCGCGTACTCGATGGTCACCTGCGTCTTGCCGTCCGGCCGCAGGTACGGCAGCACGCCGTCCTTGCGGACCCTGGTCAGCCGCCGGGCGAGCCGGTGCGCCAGCGCGATGGGCAGCGGCATGAATTCCGGCGTGTCGTCGCAGGCGTAGCCGAACATCAGCCCCTGGTCGCCAGCGCCTTGTCTGGCGATCTCGTCGATCACGCCCTCGACACGAGATTCGTGCGCGGTGTCCACACCCTGCGCGATGTCCGGCGACTGCGACCCGATCGCCACGTTCACACCGCAGGAGGCACCGTCGAAACCCTTGGCCGAGGAGTCGTAACCGATCTCCAGGATCTTCTCCCGCACGATGGTCGGGATGTCCGCGTACGCCTCGGTGGTCACCTCGCCCGCGACGTGCACCTGGCCGGTGGTCACCATGGTCTCCACCGCGACCCGCGAGCGCGGGTCCTGGGCCAGCAACGCGTCCAGGATCGAGTCGCTGATCGCGTCGCAGATCTTGTCCGGGTGGCCTTCGGTCACGGACTCACTGGTGAACAACCTGCGGCCGGTGCGCAGGTCCGACTGCTGACTCACGACTCTCCCTGGTGCCTCGCGAAAACGTGCGAGGTAACCCTACTGGCGGGACAGCTGCCGGTTCACAGCATCCCACAATGTGGCCGCCAGCCGAGACTTCGCGCCGAGCGGGATGGGCTGCTCGGTGCCGTCGCCGCCCAGCAACCAGCCGGCGTTGTCCTCGACCTCGAAGGCCTGCCCGTCACCGACGGCGTTGACCACCAGCAGATCGCAGCCCTTGCGGGCGAGTTTGGCGCGGCCGTGATCCAGCACCGTGTTGTTCGCATCACCGGTCTCGGCGGCGAATCCGATGATCAGCGACGCGGCGAGCTTGCCCGCGTTCCGGGCCTCGACGAGTTCGACGAGGATGTCCGGGTTGCGGGTCAGCGCCAGCGGCTCCGGATCCCGATCGGTCTTCTTGATCTTGTGCCCGATCTGCGCGGTGGGCCGGAAGTCCGCGACCGCGGCGGCCATCACCACGGCGTCGGCGCCGTCGGACTCGGCCAGCATCACCGACCGCAGCTCCTCGGCGGTGCCCACCCGGATCACCCGGACCCCGGCCGGGTCGACGAGGTCGGCGGTGTGCGCGGCGACCAGCGTGACCTGCGCACCGCGCTGCGCGGCGACGCGCGCCAGCGCGAAGCCCTGGCGGCCGGACGAGCGGTTGCCGAGGTAGCGCACCGGGTCCAGCGGTTCGCGCGTGCCACCTGCCGAGATCACCACTCGGCGGCCTTCGAGATCGCGCGGCAGCGCGTGCGGGTCGGCCAGCAGCAGCCGGGCCAGGTCGACGATCTCGGCGGGATCGGGCAGCCGCCCCTTGCCGGTGTCGGCGCCGGTGAGCCGACCGCTGTCGGGTTCGGCGACCACCACGCCGCGACTGCGCAGCAGCGCCACGTTGTGCTGCGTCGCCGGGTGCTCCCACATCTCGGTGTGCATCGCCGGGACCATCAGCACCGGGCACCGCGCGGTCAGCAGCGTTGAGGTGAGCAGATCGCCCGCCAGCCCCTGCGCCGCGCGGGCCAGCAGGTCAGCGGTGGCGGGGGCGACGACGACCAGATCGGCTTGCTGCCCGAGCCGGACGTGCGGGACCTCTTCGACGTCGGCGAACACCCCGGTTTCCACCGGCTGCCCGGACAGCGCCTCGAAGGTGGCCGCCCCGACGAACCGCAGCGCGGCCTCGGTGGGGATCACCCGGACCTGGTGCCCGGACTCGGTCAACCGCCGCAGCACCTCGCACGCCTTGTAGGCGGCGATGCCGCCGCTGACGCCGAGGACTACCCGCGGGCGGCCCTCGGTGCGGTCGGTCGTCACTCGCCTTCGGTGTGTTCGAGCACGCCCGCGTGGATCTCGCGGAGCGCGATCGACAGCGGCTTCTCCCGCGGACCCGGCTCGACCAGCGGCCCGACGTACTCCAGCAGGCCTTCGCCGAGCTGCGCGTAGTAGTCGTTGATCTGCCGCGCCCGCTTCGCGGCGTAGATCACCAGGGCGTACTTGGAGCTGACCTGCTCCAGCAGGTCGTCGATCGGCGGGTAGGTGATGCCCTCGACGGTGTTGGTCGACGGGCTGCTGTTGAGCGCAGCCAGCGCGCTGGGGGTGCTCACGTGAGTGGCTCCTGCTCCTCGTGGATGTCGGTACCGGCTCGTGCCGCGGCCTCGCGTGATTGCTAGCAGTTCACAGCAGGCGCGGTCACTGCTCGCGGCCGAGTACCAATCGTAGCAATTCGCTGGTCGCGGCCTGCACGTCGGCGTTGACGATCGTCGCGTCGAACTCGGCTTCGGCGGCCAGTTCCTCCCGCGCGGTCGTCAACCGGGCCCGCACGACTTCGGGGTCCTCGGTGCCGCGCCCGGTGAGCCGGTCCACCAGCACATCCCAGGACGGCGGCAGCAGCATCACCAGCTGCGCCTGCGGCATGGCCCGGCGCACCTGGCGGGCGCCCTGCAGTTCGATCTCCAGCACGGCCGGTCGACCCGCCGCCAGGGCCGCTTCGACCGGTTTGCGCGGGGTGCCGTAGAGGTTGCCCGCGTAGTGCGCGTATTCGAGCATCTCGCCCGCGGCGATCAGCCGTTCGAAATCCGCGGTGTCGACGAAGTGGTAGTGCACCCCGTCGATCTCCCCCAGGCGGGGCTCGCGGGTGGTCATGGACACGCTGAAGTAGACCTCCGGAGCCCGCTTGCGCACCTCGCCGAGCACGCTCGACTTGCCGACGCCGGAGGGCCCGGAAACGACGGTGAGCCGAGGCTCGCCCTGGCGGACGGTCCTCGGCTCAGCGCCGGTTTTTGCGTCGATCACTCGCCGCTGAACTCGGAGAGCAGCGCCTTGCGCTGCCGCTCGCCCAGCCCGCGCAGCCGACGGCTGTTGGCGATCTCCAGCCGCTCCATGATCTGCTGCGCACGCACCTTGCCAACACCAGGCAGGGCTTCGAGCAGGGCGGAGACCTTCATCTTGCCCAAGACTTCGTCGTTGTCGGCGGTCTCCAGGACCTCCGCCAGCGTGGTTCCGCCTCGCTTGAGGCGCTCCTTGAGCTCAGCTCGGGCGCGACGGGCGGCAGCCGCCTTTTCCAGAGCTGCTGCCCGCTGCTCCTCAGTCAGCTGGGGAAGGGCCACCATGTCCTCCGTGATGTGGGGTTTCTCTTGATCGGTGCGGGCGACGGTACCTAGTCCGCTCGACCGGGTTCCACGGGGGTCCCGGTTTTCGCGAGCGGGATTCATTCGACCCGCCGCCCGGCCCTCCTGGTTCCGCTCGTACAAGGCGTGCACGAGCACGGGGCCGCTGCAAGTACTACCAACAAAGCCGCTGAAGTGCACTAATCTCGGCCAAAACTCTTCGAATGTGTCCGATTTCCGGGCAGTTGAGCCATGCCAGGAGCGTCCTCGCAGGTCAAACCGGGCCGAAATGCCGTTCGCCCGCCAGCCAATCACGAACTCGCCCGAGCATCCGTTCGGGACGCGTCAATTCCGCTTCGTGGAAGTTTCCGGCTCGGCGGTCGGCACGCTCGCGGGGCGGCCGTGCCGCCAGATCCAGAACACCGCGCCGGACACCAGCGCCCACCCGGCGAGCACCAGGAAGGGCTGAGCGTGCTGGTGAGCGCCGAAGTAGACGGCGGTGTGCGTCGCATTGACCGACGCTCCCGGAGGCAGCCACGAGCCGATCAGGCCCAGCGGGGACGGCAGCAGCGGCCAGGACACCACGCCGCCGGACGACGGGTTGCCGACCAGCACCAGCAGCCCCCAGGTCGGCGCCATCGCCCACCGGCCCAGCAGCACGTTGAACATCGCGAACACCATGCCGGAGGTGAACATCGTCAGCGCCAGGATGGCCCAGACCTCGACGAACGGGAACCGGATCGCGCCGAGCAGCCAGTCCACCACGGCGACGATGGCGAAGCCGCCGAGCAGCCCGTACCCGGCGGTGAAGGCGATCCGCTCGGCGGGGCTGAGCGCGCTCGCGTGCATGTTGAGCTGCACGCCACCGAGCAGGCCGACGATGGTCGCGGCCACCGAGACGTAGAACAGCGCGAGCCCGCGCGGATCGCCGCGCTGCAGCGGCTTGAGGTCGGTGACCACGACCGCGATGCCGTGGCTGGCCCCGGCCTGCGGCCCGACCTCGCTCAGCAGCTGCGCGACGGACGCACCGGCGGCGCTGACCACATCGAGGCGGACGGGGCGCTCGCGCAGGTCCAGCACGCCGAACACGCGCTGCTCCTCGACCGCCTGCCGCGCCTGCTCGTAGGAGTACTCGTGGAGGTCCAAGGTGGTGCCCGCGACCCGCTGCATCTCGTCGACCAGCAGAGCCATGTCTTTGGTGCCGACCACGGCCAGCGGGAGCCGGTGCGGCGTCGGGTTGGCCATCGCGAAGGTGTAGGAGCCCGCGAACAGCGCGGCGGCCACCGCGAAGATGACCATCAGCAGGGTCGCCGGGGCGAAGCGCGAATCCCGGAACTCCGACCACCGGCCACGCCAGCCCGACCGAGACGCCATGCGGTCACTTTAAGTGATCATCTGCTGTCGAACGCATCTCCGAGCTCCACGAGCGGGGTGGTTTGCCCGAGTGAAGGGCACCTTTGACCGGCTTACTCGGTCAAAGGTGCCCTTCACCTGGGGTCGTTCTTCCGGATTGTGGAAGTGGGTGTTAGAGGGTTTTCATCAGGTCTTGGACTCTGCTGCCCATCCGCTGCTTGTCGACGGGGGCGATGGTGGTCCAGGCCTCGGCGCTGCGGTGGTTCTCCTCGATCATGTACCAGCCCTTGGCGTTGGCGAAGAAGTTGGTCACCATCGGGGCCCGGTGCCGCTTGCCCTGACCGTCCATGATGGACGCGCCGAACTGGGCCCACGCGGTGCGCGCACCCCCGGCCATCTCCACCAGCGTCCGCGCGTCCTCGCGCCGAACCCCTTGCCGCGCAAGGCCCTCCGCCATCGCGCGATCCGACGCACCGGCGCCCTTCGAGGCCTGCTCCATCGCCGCGCTGCGCAGCGACACACCACGCCCCGGCCCGGCCTTGACGTCGTCGGGCAGCACGCTGAGCACGGCCCGGACCATGGCATCGGCGGGCAGCACCTGCAGCCGCACGGTCTCCTCGGTCTGCACCGCCAGCGTCGCGTTGTTGCGGACGCCTGCGACCATGCCGGTCAGCTTCCGCGCGCCCCCCTTGGGGTCGCGCTGCTGGAAGGTGATGTCGAAGGCCCGCTCGTAGCGGTTCAGCGGCAGGAACACGCCGTAGATGTCATCTTCCCGCATCTCGTTGCCGAACCCCAACGCGCGCAGCTCGTCCCAGGCCCGCCGCTCGGCCGCGCGGCGCTCGGACTGCAGGACGCCCTCGGGAAGCACGTTGAGCACCAACGGCTTCGTCCCCAGCTTGAAGTGCTTCCAAGCCTCGTAGAACGCCTGCTTCGACAGCTCGAATTTCACCGGATGCTCCCCAGCCAGTACGTGGGCGGCACCGAGCCGATGCCGCCCACGGTGTACTCAGTTGTTACCGACTAATTCCGATCCCAGTCACCGAAGACCGGCGGCGCCACCTTCGGCATGTCCTCATCGAAGACGCCCTGATCACCGATCAGGTAATCAGGAGTCTCGTGTTCCTGGTCCTCTTCGCCTTCCTTGCCCTGCGGACGACCACCGGCACCCATCCCGGCCCCGGCACCGCCGCGACCACCGGCACCGCCAACGCCACCGGCGCCACCCGGGCCGGTTCCGCCCGGCCCACCGAGCCCGCCGACTCCGGCACGACCACCGGCACCCATCCCGGCCCCGGCACCGCCGCGACCGCCCGCGCCACCAGCACCCATGCCACCGCGACCACCACCGGCGCCCGCACCGGCACCACCACGGCCGCCGCCAGCACCGGGACCGGTGCCGGGACGACTGCCGGGACCACCGGGGCCGTACGGGCCACCAGGGCCGCCGGGCCCGTACGGGCCGCTGCCCGGCCCGCGGGGCGGTCCGTAGGGACCGGGGTTGCGGGGATCTCCCGGCCGCTGCCACACCGGCGTCGTGGTGTGACTACCACCGGTGCCGCCAGTTCCGGTGCTGCCGGTTCCGGAGCTACCCGTACCCGATTCACCAGCCCACTGGCTACTCGTGCTGGACGGGTTCTGGATCTGCCCGACCCTCGGGATCTCCTGCCCGACGATCGACGTCTTCAGGGCGCCTTCCGGCGGCGGGGTGAACACCGCGCTTGAGGCCACCGTGCTCTGCGAAGAACTGTCGTAGTTACGGAAGGCCTGCACAGCCTCCTGACGCAGCTGCTCGTTGTGCGCCTTGGCGTCTTCGGCATCGGTGGACCCAGTCCAGAAGCTGTCCCAGCCCTCTTCGAACCAGCCGTCGTCCGGGACGGCCTGTTCCTCGCTCTTGGCCGGGATCGAGGTCTGCACCTTCTTGAAGGACTCGCCCTGGTCGGTCATCAGCTGCGACTGCGCCAATGCGCTGTCGGCCGCGACCTCGGTCCACAGCGCGACCGGCACGGCCTGGTTCTTCATGGCCTCGCCGGACTCGGACTGCATCACGACGCCGACTTCCTTGAGCTTGTCGTCAAGGCGCGTCTTTAGATCGCGGAGGTACCTGTCCTCGGCCTGCCAACTCTCGGTCTTGGTGTAAAGGCCCTCGGCGCTGCCGCTCTCGACCCAGCCGCGCATCTGTTCGAGCGTTGTGCCCTCGAAGTCCGAGGGCTCTATTTGCCTGTCAGTCATCCCCTGCCCCCTCACGCATCGGGAAGATTCTGAATCGCTGCCTCAGCGAACTGCTTAGAAAGATCACACGGATTCGGATTGGTCGAGCGCGTAAGGCCGTTGATGAACAACGATCCTTGATCGGCAACATCGACGACAACAATGCAGTTGGTGCCGGTCGTGCCCACCTGCGCCGCAGGGTAGCCAGCGACCTCGGTCGTCTCGGCGTTTGGCGACGTATCGACGAACTGCTTCAGGTTCCGAGCCGTATCCGCCGCAACGAACACGTTCCAACCACCATCTGACCCGGATTCGCCAGCCTCATAATTGCAGCCAGGCTTGCCGTTGGACTCTCGCGCGTTCGGAGGCTGGTCGCCCCCCAGTTCTTTCCACTGCGCTTCGGTGACGATGGAGCACGCATCGGAAAGATCCAGCGATTTCGCAGGCCCCGTGCGTGCTGAGCTTGTCTCTAGAGTGGATGACTCAGCTGACGCACTGGTCTGCGGAGGCTCGGTGCCGTCACCGTTACCCGCGCAACCCGACAGCAGCAGGCTGGCAAATAGTGCTCCCGCCATGAGTCCCTTACGCCTCAACGTTTCCTCCACCCAAGCCTTCAACAGCATTTTGGTCGTCGGTACGAGTCTGTTTCGCGACCGACTCAAGTTCCAGTGCAGTATCGCGAAAAATCTTGGCAAGCCTCTTGTAGTTGTCAAGGTAGGCTCGCTGATCACCAACAGCGACTTGGCCATACTGCATCGCTGCCTGAGTACTGACCGGATCGCTACCCGGCGCCGAAACGTTCGCAAGTTCGTAGAGGTCCTGCTCCCGCTCCTCCATCGCGTCAGCTTCGTCCTTGAAGAACTGAGCCAGCTTGTCGACCTGATCCACGTCAATGCGCATCGTGCCGTTTGCGTGCTGGGCGGCAGCAAAGGCTGCCATGTCCTGCGCGCGGGTAATGGTGTTCAAGGCCGCGCCAACCGCCCCGACGACGCCCCCCTGGGAGACCATCGAATCGATCTTGGACTGGTCCACTGGCACGTAGGTCTCGTCGCCAGCCCCCGCAGTAGTCACCGCTGAACTCCCCTCGTCCGCGTGCCGTCGCACGCGAAGGCGACGGTCATCCACTTGCCAGCGTGGCAAACGTTAGCGCACGCGGGTGTCGCTGCGGACGGAAGTTGCGCAAGAGTGATTGCGACATCCGAGTGAATCTGGACACCGGTGCCGTTGAGGGGTTTCGGATCAGAGTCGTCTATGCATCGAATCGCCCAACTCGGAGGCCACCTACGAAGGAAGCCCAGCTCGTAGCGCTGAAGGCGAGCTTCCCACCATTCGGATCCTTCGAGTCTCGTGCAGCGACGGCCTCAGCGGTGAAGGCCACCTCCACACAGTTTCCTTGCATGCTGCTCCGAGTGCTCTTCCGCCACTGAGAGCGGGGAACGTCATCGCTTGCCAAGGTGTGCTCCTTGCTGATCACTACGTAAGGGCCTGTGCGATGCTCGCAATGAAATCCACCGAATCCTCTGGCGGCAGGGCCATGTCGCGCAACCACTGAAGGGTTAGCGTTGTCGCCGCGACATGCTCGGCAGTCTCGACGAAAGCACTGTTCCCGCGATGCTCCAGGTAGACGAGAGTGGGCTGGTTGGCAAACTCCAGCAGCGCAAACGGCCCCTCCATCCCCGGGTGTGCCCCAAGGGTTGTTGGAAGGACTCGGACCACGATGTTGGCGCATTCCGCCGAGTTCATCAGGTGGCGCAGCTGGCGATACATGATGTCGGGGCTTCCGACAGGACGTTCCAGCGCGGTCTGCTCAACCAGCACCTCTAGGCGCGGGGCGTCAGCACGACTCAGGAGAGCCTGTCGTCCCAGCCGTGCCGAGACGAGCGCGTCCAACTCGTCGACACCGATGTCAGGCATGGTGCCTCGCCCCATCGCACCGATGTACTCCGATGTCTGGAGCAAGCCGGGGATGAACATGGTCTCGTAGTTGTGGATCGCGATCGCTTCTTTCTCAAAACGGATCACATCAGGCCACATCGCTGGCAAGCGCCCCGCTTGCACTTGCCACCAGTTCGGGTCGGCGCCGCTGCGAACCAGAGCTAGAAGCTGTTCGCGGCGCTGCGCCGGTACCCGGTAGAGGCCCAGCAACGCGCACACGTCGTCGGCCTGCAGGCCTCGCTGGCCGTTTTCGATCCTGCTGAGCTTGCTCATCGAAAAGCCCAGTGCTCCGGCGACTTCCTCGGCGCCCAGGCCGCTGCGCAGCCGCAGTTCGCGCAGTTCGCTGGAGACCCGCCGTACCCGGACCGGCACGCCCACTCGTCCGTTCATCTGCCCTCCCGCTTTCGGAATCGATCTGACCTCCACTGATCACCATCGCCAGTTGCCAGCGGGGCACGTAACCCCAGTCACCCGAAAGAAGCGTTGCGTGCCAGTTCGGGAACCTCGGAAAGTCGCTGCGACAAACCAACATTCACATCGGGAGGGCAGAACCATGTGCGCCAGCTGGCACATTCCGGCGGAAGGCCGACGCGGCGATCTGGTCGTGCGGCTGCTCGTGCGCGACGAGGTGTCGATCGGCCGGGGCGACGTCGAAATCGTCGTATCGCGCAAGCAGCTCACCACGCTCAGCGACAAGCTCTACTTCCTCGACCAGGCCTTCCAAGCCGACGCCCGAGACGTGGTCGAAGCCCTCTGCGCCGACTGACGGGTCCATCCGACTACCGACGTGGGATCGCACTCCGCACATCTCACACTTCGCGCAAACGTGCCTGGTGTCCGGTTCGTGCTCCATACGATGAGCCGATCATGGGCACATCAGGCAGGGAGGAATGCTGTGCCAACACAACCGGGGTTCAACCCGCAATGGCAGCCGAATCAGCCTCCAGGAGGCGGCTATTATGGCCCGCCGCAGCAGGGCTTTCAGCCACGACCGGCTCCGAAGCGGAAGAAGAAGTGGCCGTTCATCGTCTTCGGCGTAGTTGGGCTGCTGCTGATCGCCTTCGTGATCCGGTTCGTCTACGTGAGCATCGAAGTGGCCAACAGAAAGGCCAGCGAGGCGAGCTCTGAGCCCAGTAGCGAAGCCACCGTTGACACAACCACGGCCGCGCCCACCAGCGAACCGAGCCCGCCCAAGCCGGGCGCCCCGGTCCCCTGCGATCCGAGAATTCCGGCCATCCTGTGCTTTCCCAAGGACTACAACCCCGAGGCAGTAATGGACGGTGTCGCCACAGAGGGCTGGACGTGCCTTCGGAAGGGAGAACCAAAGGAAATCGGCGGCACCGTATCCGCAGTGCGAGAGTGCGAGGCCAGGGACAACGCAGGTCAGCCCTACAGCATCCGGGCGACGATCAGCTACGACACCCATACTCACAAACCAGACGGCGGCCTCTGGTCGTTCGATTTGCACGTGATCACCTCGGCCGCATCTAGCAAGGGCGAACACACCACCGAGCAGGATGCGACAAACGCCTTGATCACGGCCTTCGAGATAACCGCCAAGCACATCTGGCGGGATCACCCCGAGCATCTCAAGGAAGCCACCGAGGCCTTTGAACAACTTAAGCCCCAGTGCGCGTCCCCAGCAGGCCACACAATCCAGGGCGTGACCGCAACGATGCCTTCAGGCTACGAAATCACCTGCAGCAGCACGACACCAATAGCCGTCGCCGATGTCGTGACGTACGACCAGTCACTGGAGATCCGAGCGGCCTGAACTTGTGGCCATCCCCAGGCACCGTCACTTCTCCAGGTGAGGAACCGGCGATTTCGCGCGAAATCGGCGCTTCCCGTGGGGAGCGGGTGGCGATTTCGCGCGAAATCGCCACGTGCTCCGCTACGCGGCGGGGAGGTTCTGGAGCGCTGCTTCGGTGACGCGTTGGGCGGCGTCGCAGCTGCCGCCGACCTCGATCGGGGCGCCTGAGCGGACGAGTGCGGTCACCAGCAGCGAGCCGGTGTCCGCCACGTCGACGACGAACGTGCAGCCGGAGGCTCCGTTGACCTTCGCCGTCGGGTAGCCGCCGAGATCCAGCCGATCCGCGCCCAGTTCGGCGCCGATGAACTGCGGGAAGGTCCGCTGCGGGTCGGCGGCGACGAAGGCGCTCCAGCCGGGGCCGCCGGGTGTGCCCGCCTCGTACTGGCAGCCCGCCTTGCCGTCGGCCGCACCTGGTTTCGGTTGCTGGTCCAGCCCGAGCGATGTCGCCTGGTCCGCGCTGAGCAGCGTGCACGGATCGGCCACCGCAATCGATTTGGCCGTCGCCGTGCGAGCGGAACCGGTCGGCGGCGGATCATCGGGAGCCGCACCGGAACTACAGCCCGCCAGCAGCAGACCGGCCGCGATCGCACCGGCAGCGAGTCCCTTGCCCAAGGTTCGCCTCCTGTCCGACGTTGCAGTGAGCGAACCCTGCCACAGCGGACGAAATTGGCACAACCATTGCTGCGACATCCGGGGGAACTGGGAAATTCCCCGTCAGTGGTCGCCTTTGCCGTTGTTCCCCCGGCCGTTGCCGTGGGGCTTCTGCGGCCCGCCGCCGCGCTCGGGGTCGTCGGGTTCCTCAGGCGGTGGATTCGGGGTGACCGTCACGATCACCGGGGCCGGTGGCGCGGGCAGCGGGATGGTGCGGACGTCTTCGGCGACGCGGTCCGCGGCGGCCAGGATCGTGCGGGCGTTGTCCGGGGCGAGCGTGCCCCGCGCCTGCGCGGCGGCGATTTCGCGGTTCAACTCGCCGAGCGCGGCCTCGGCGGCGCCACGATCACCGTGCAGCGCGGCGGTTTTCACCGCATCCACCCGCGCGATGAGCTGCTCGCGCACCTGCGGATCGGTCGACTGGGATCCGCAACCGGCCAGCAGCACGACCAGCGCGACCAGCAGGATGCGCCTCATTGCCGGACCAGCCCCTCCAGGTTGGCGAGATCTTCGGGCAGCCGCGCCACTCCGGCCGGACCTGACGCTGGTGGCAGCGTCGGGGCCGCGGGCGGTGCTGGCAACGAGAAGTACCCGATCAGCGCAACCAGAACCACCGCGAACGCGCCGATGAGCAGCCAGGGCCGCAGGTTCCGGCGGGTTTCGGCGCGCACCTCGGCCGCCGGGAGCTGCTGCGTCGGCGGTGGGGCCGGACTTGGCTCGACCTGCGCGATCACCTCGGTGGCTGCGCCGCTGAGCAGTTCGGCGCTCTGCGCGGCGGTCGGCCGTCGCCGCGGTTCGTCGGCGGTCATCGCCAGCAGCGCCCGGTTCAGGTTCGACGGCATGCCGAGCGGGACCTCCGGTGGGCGCACCAGCCTCGCCACCGCGCTTTCCGCGCCCGCACCGGGATATTCGACTTTGCCGGTGACGCATTCGAGCAGCACCAGGCCGAGCGCGTACACGTCCGCCGGGTAGCCGACCTCGGCGCCGCTGACCTGCTCCGGAGCCATGTAGGTGGCGGTGCCGACGATGATTCCGGAACTGGTCATCCGCGCGGCCGCGTCGGCCAGCCGGGAAATGCCGAAGTCAGCGAGGAACGCCTGACCGGCACCGGCGATCAGCACGTTCGACGGTTTGACGTCGCGGTGCACGATCCCGTTGCCGTGCACGTGCGCCAGCACGTCGGCCAGTTGGCCGCCGAGTTCGGCGACCCGCTGCGGCGGCAGCGGACCCGCGCTGATCACATCCGCCAGTGTCCGGCCCGCCACCAGCTCCATGATCAGGTAGATCTCGTCCTCGGTGGCGCTGAAGTCGTGCACCGTGACCAGCCCGGGATGGCTGAGCCCGGCCAACGTCCGAGCCTCCTCGACGAACCGGTCCCGCCCAACGGCATCGGTACCGGCCCGGAACACCTTGGCGGCGACAACCCGCTCCAGCCTGGTGTCCACCGCCCGGTAGACATCGGCCATCCCGCCGCCGCCCAAGCGAGCGCCCAACCGGTAACGCCCACCCAGCAAAGGTGCGTCGCCCATAGATCCTCCGAACCACCAGCCGGAACGACCCTAACCGACGCACCGCAAGTAGCGGCCCGTTGACAGACGGGCACGGCAGCACCGCCAGGTGGTTCGAAGGACCTTCGCCTAGCCCCTGTTATTACCGAATATCCCGTTCCCAGCAGTCGCACCCCGCGGCGAAGCGGGGCTCCGGGCTGGTCACAGGTAGCCCTTGAGGTGCACTTCGGTAGCCACCTCGACGATGGAACCGTCGTCGAACCGGCTAGCGGAGAAGCTGAACCCGTCAGACGACCGCCCTTTGATGCTCCCCGTCTCGGTGAGGCGGTCACGTTGACACTCCCAGAGGGTGACCAGCCCGTTACCACCCATCAACGACTCGGAAAGTTCCGCGACAGCGTTGACCGCAGAACGAGCTTTGCCGAGGAACCGTCCGAATCCCTTGGCGTCGTCCTCGGATTTCTCGACAGCGCCTGCGTTCTCCTCGGTGACCACGGCGGCATCGACGACGACAGCAACGCGTCGATCGGTGACGAGGAACCAACCCGCCGGGCCTGCCGCTACCAACTGGTCCGCGCATTCAACCGCGAGTCGACCCGGTGAATCCGCATGGATCCAGCCTCGGATCGTCGGGTCGTGAACCCACTCGTCACCGTGGAAGCGACCTTGCTGGACCACGGTCGTCGGATAGCGCGCCTCCCCGAAGTCGACATCGAGGTTGTGCGTCGCCCGGCGCGACGGTCGATACGGGGCTTCGTGGCGGCCGCCGATAGTCGCACCGAGATGCGGCCGTTCCCGGTCGCCACCGCCGTACTTCTGGAGCTTCTCCCCTTGCTGGAGCCAACCCTCTTCGACCAGTTTGAGGACCTGCTTTTCGGATCTCATGCGCAACACACCTATTCCCGGCCAAGGCTCATAGCCAGCAAGCGGTCAATCTTGCCGTCGCCGACCGAGCCGCCACCAGGGTGAGAAAGATCGATGGCAGACCCGTCCGCGAGGACAATGCGCAAGAACTTCCGCTCCTGCCCCTTCACCCGCTGCTGGACCACTTCGATGTTCGCGATGATGTTCCTGGGGAACTCGGCGTGCACGGTCACCCCTGGCAGCTCCGCAGGCTGGGGCTGATCACCTTCGACGTCCTGTTGATCGGCGGATCCACCGATCTTCTTCCTCAGACCGCCCAACAAGCCGGAGTCCGCTCCGCCGCCGGATTTCTGCTCCGAGAACTCCAGCAGTCCCAGCCGGTGAGACGTCAGGATCCACACGAATTCGCGGCCGCTCTTGTCGTTCACGCCACTGGCCTGCCAGCTGCCCAGCTGCGCAACGGCCAAGCACTCGCGATTCCGACCGGAAACGACCGCCCTCGGGAGCATCGGCGTATTGGCGGAATCCTCCGTCGGCGAGACAATTTCGAGCGCCGCACCGGCAACGCCACCGGCGGCACCGCCGAGCACCTTGCCAGCGGTCCAACGCTTGTCACCCCGTTCATCGAGGCCGGAAACCTGGTAGAGGACGTACTTCGCCTTGGCCCCCACCGACTTCATGGCGTGGCACCACAAAATCTGTTCGTCCGGCGCACACCAGAACGCGCGAGCGGACAAGACCTCGATCACGAGAAACCACGCTCCTGGACCTGGTCACGCTGCTGTCCGGACAGATCGCCTTGGAACCAGCCCTTGCCGGTGTCGTATACCGCATTGGCACCCTGTTCGACGGCCGCGTCCGTCGCAACCTCCGTACCGGCGACCATCGCGGCTTGGCCGACGGTCGATTTCCCGCCGAGCACACCGCTGAGCACGTGCGAGCTCGCGGTGCTCGCCAGCCCCTGAACGTCCTTGACGTCCTTCACGAAGTCGTCCCGTTGGGATTGCAGCGCTTCCTTGACACTGCTGTCAGTCGCGGCGGCGATCCGGTCGTCGAAGTCTCTGAGCGTGTCGGCGTGCTGCTTGGTCACGTCCTGGAGGAACTTGCCTCCTGTCGAGCCGAGGCCGTCCCCATCGGCCTTGGTGAGGAACTTGGCCACCGGGTTCGAGTCGATCTTCCGCGCGATGGCCTGCTGGATCATGTTGCCGTCGCGCATTTCGTTCATCTTGTCGATGACCTTTCGGAGCTTGCCAGCCTCGCGGAGCCTCTGCAGCAGGTGCTCGATCTTCTGGAAGATCTGGAAGAGCTTGCGCTGCATCTGCGTCACGCGCGTGGTGATGCGGACACCGGTTGCCCCGACCTGGACCGCGGTTCCCGCGCTCGCCGCACCGACCGATGCCCCGGCGGTGATCCAGGAAGCCGCCAGAGCCGCGAGCCACTGGACGATGAGCCCGATGATCAACTCCGTGACCGTCTGGATGAAGAACTCGACGAACATGTCGAAGATGTCGGCGATCATGTCCAGCGTGCCCTTGAGGTCGCGGACGTCCGCGGCCAGGGCGTTGACCCCGTCGCCGAATTCGGTCATCTGGTTGCGGAACGCGTCGCCGTCCTTGCCGACCCAGGTCTCGGCCGTGGCCTGCGCTCGCTGCTGCTCCTGCGCGCCGACCTGATCGAGCCACTTGGCGACGTTTTCCCAACCTTCACCGGTGGAGCGCATCTGCTCCGGATCCCCGATGGCGAACTCGGCGAGCTCGATCAGCGGGCTGAGCACGATGGACACCAAGAAACCCAGGCCATTGCTCATCAACGCTTGGCCAGGATTGGTCAGCAGTTCCAACTGCTCCATCCGCATCGACACCGTGGCCACGCCCCACTCCGGCGGCGACGAAGCGTCGGCGAGATCCTGCGAGGCACCCACCATGGAAGAGCCTCGACCGGCGGCCTGCTCGAACCAGTTCTCCGAGTTCCCGTCCCCAGCGTTGAGCGTCTGGAGGTTTCCCGGCCCGGTCATCCGGCCAGCCCCTCTCCGGCCTTCGTCAGCATCTCCGAGATCTGCTGTTCGGTGTCGGCGTAGTCCTTGACCGTGTCGTCCAGCGATTGCTTCGTCTTGACCAGGAATTCCTGCGCCTTGGTCGCCAGGTCCCGGCACGAGTCGAGGTTTTCGAAGTACTTGCTGCTCAGGCCTACCGCGTCACCGATCGGGCCGAAGCACTGGTCGTCCACCTCGGCCTGCTGGAGGAGGTCCGCGAGTTGCCCGAACTTGTCGGCGAGGCTTTCGCAGCCCTGGCCGTGGCCGGTCAGCGTTCCCGGTGTCATTTTCAGATCGGTCAAGGAATCCCCCTCAGCGCAGGAACGAACCAGCGGAGAAATCGTCGTCGTCGTAATCGGAACCCCGCTGTGGCGGACGCTTGGGCGCGACCGGACCGGCATTCGGTTCCTGGTGCGCGACAGGAGGTGTCGCGGGCCGAGCAGGGGTTTCGCTGTCCACACCCGGTTTGATCGTCGGCCCCTGCACGTTGAACGCTTCTTGGAACTGGCCGAACTGATCCCCCAGGATCGGCGCCACCGTGTTGTTGAGCTGTTCGGCCGCACTGGCCGTCGCCTGCCGGATCGTCGCCATGATCTGCTGCTGGAGATCGCTGGCCGACTGGCGCACCGCGTTCGGCGCCAGCCGCAGGTCCAGCAGCGCACCGGAGGGCGCGACGGTCACCGTCACCGACCGGTCCGCGCTGCTCGCCGTGCCCTGCAAACCCCGCATCGCGGACTGCAGTTCCGACGCCTTCTGCGCCTGTTCCTGGAACCTGCGCATCATCTCCTGAATGCGCTCAGACGCACCACTCACACCCGCCCCTAACTCGCAATCAGTTCAAAACAACCCAAATCGACCCTAACGAACCACCAACACCCCGTTGCACGATTCAGAAAACACCACCCCATTCATTCCCAAAAGCAAACCAAGCGCTCCAACATCACCCATCCGCATACGAGTGAAGGGCACCTTTGACCGGCTAAGTCGGCCAAAGGTGCCCTTCACTCACCACTCGATCGAGCTGGTGGCGGCTTCGCTGCCGTTCCGGTGGATGGGTTTTCGAGGTGAAGGGCACCTTTTACCAAGTTAGTTGGTAGAAGGTGCCCAACACTCCTCGTCCGGTCGGGTCAGGTGCGGAGGAGTTCCGTTACCTCGTCGCGGATTCGGTGGGTTGTGGTGCGGAGGTCTTCGATCTTGGGGCCGTGGCGTAGGACGTCGCGGGCCGTGGCCGGGAGGACGTTCGGTAGCGCCTCGCCGAACACGGCTCGCAGGCCCTGGACCGTGGCGCCCTGGGCGCCGAGGCCGGGGGCCAGGATCGGGCCGTTGAGGCGGGAGAAGTCCAGTTCGTCCGGACCGATGGTGGCACCGGCCACCACCCCGACGTGCCCCATCGGCGATGCGTCGGCATTGGTCTCCGCCGCGGAGTCCACGATGTACTGGGCGACCGAGTCGCCGCTGCCGTGGATCGAGTGCTGCAGACCCGCACCCTCCGGATTGGACGTGCGGGCCAGCACGAACACCCCGCGACCGGTCTGCTCGGCGATGCCGATCGCCGGGGCCAGCGATCCGTAACCCAGGTACGGCGAAAGCGTCACCGCGTCGGCCGCCAGCGGCGCGTGCTCGTCCAGGTAGGCCATCGCGTAGGCCGCCATGGTGGAGCCGACGTCACCGCGCTTGACGTCCAGCAGCACCAGCGCCCCGGCCTGCCGCGCCGCGACGATCACCTTCTCCAGCACGGCGATCCCGGCCGAGCCGTAGACCTCGAAGAACGCCGACTGCGGCTTGAGCACCGCGACTTCCTCGCCCAGCGCCTCCACCACGGTCATCGCGAACCGCTCCAGCGACTTCGGGGTCTCGTCGAGCTGCCACGCGTGCAGCAGCGACGGATGCGGGTCGATGCCGACGCACAACGCGCCGCGCGACCGCATCGCCTCCGCGAGTCGGCAACCGAACGCTGGCCGCAGCGGATCATCGGTCATCGCTTTTCACCGCCCCTGCCGAAGGGCCGCCTGCAACGCCTGCAACGGCCGAACCCCGATGTTGCCCTGGATACCCGCCTCGATGCCCTGCACCGCGGCCGCCGCGCCCTGCACCGTTGTGATGCACGGGATGTCGCGGGACACCGCCGCGGTGCGGATCTCGTAGCCGTCCACGCGCGGACCGGGGTTGCCGTACGGGGTGTTGATCACCATGTCGACCTCACCGGCCTTGATCAGCTCGACGATGTCGCGTTCCACCGCCGACTCCTCGTTGTGCTTGCGCACCACTGTGGACGGGATGCCGTTGCGGCGCAGCACCTCGGCGGTGCCGCTGGTGGCCAGGATCTCGAAGCCCAGGTCGGCCAGCCGCTTGACCGGGAACACCAGGGACCGCTTGTCCTTGTTGGCCACCGACACGAACACCCGACCCGAGGTCGGCAGCGAACCGTAGGCACCGGCCTGCGACTTGGCGAAGGCCTGTCCGAAGGAGATGTCGATGCCCATCACCTCGCCGGTGGACTTCATCTCCGGCCCGAGCAGCGAATCCACCCCGGCGCCCTCGCGGGTGCGGAACCGGTGGAACGGCAGCACGGCCTCCTTGACCGCGACCGGTGCGTCGATCGGCAGGTCCGCGCCGTCGCCCTCCGACGGCAGCAGGCCCTCGGTGCGCAGTTCCGCGATCTTGGCGCCGAGCATGATCCGGGCCGCGGCCTTGGCCAGCGGCGCGGCGGTGGCCTTCGAGACGAACGGCACCGTCCGCGAGGCGCGCGGGTTGGCCTCCAGCACGTACAGCACATCGTCCTTGAGCGCGTACTGCACGTTCAGCAGGCCGTGCACGCCGATGCCGCGCGCGATGGCCTCGGTGGACTCGCGCACCTGCTCGATGTCCTGACGCCCCAGCGTTATCGGCGGCAGCGCGCACGCGGAGTCGCCGGAGTGGATCCCGGCCTCCTCGATGTGCTCCATCACGCCACCGAGGTAGATGTCGGTGCCGTCGCACAGCGCGTCCACATCGATCTCGATCGCGTCGTCGAGGAAGTTGTCCACCAGCACCGGGTGTTCCGGGGTGACCTCGGTGGCGCGGGCGATGTAGTTCTCCAGCGACGCCTCGTCGTAGACGATCTCCATGCCGCGACCGCCCAGCACGTAGGACGGTCGCACCAGCACCGGATAGCCGATCTCGTCGGCGATCCGCTTGGCGCCCTCGAACGACGTCGCGGTGCCGTACCGCGGGGCCGGGAGGCCCGCCCCGGCGAGCACGTCGCCGAACGCGCCGCGGTCCTCGGCGAGGTGGATCGCCTCCGGCGGGGTGCCCACGATCGGCACCCCGGCGTCGGCCAGCCGCCGCGCCAGACCCAGCGGGGTCTGCCCGCCCAGCTGCACGATGACGCCCGCCACCGTGCCGGACTGCTGCTCGGAGTGCACGACCTCCAGGACGTCTTCGAAGGTCAGCGGCTCGAAGTACAGCCGGTCCGAGGTGTCGTAGTCGGTCGAGACGGTCTCCGGGTTGCAGTTGACCATCACGGTCTCGTACCCGGCCTCGCGCAGCGCCATCGCGGCGTGCACGCAGGAGTAGTCGAACTCGATGCCCTGGCCGATTCGGTTCGGGCCGGAGCCGAGGATGATCACCTTCGGCCGCTCGCGCTGCTCGGCCACCTCCGACTCGGCCGCCGGATCGGATTCGTAGGCCGAGTAGTGGTACGGGGTGTGCGCGGCGAACTCGGCCGCGCAGGTGTCCACCGTCTTGTAGACCGGGCGCACCCCCAGCCGGTGCCGCAGGGTGCGAACCCCGTCCTCCCCGGCGAGTTCCGGTCGCAGCGCGGCGATCTGCCGGTCCGAGAGCCCGGCCCGCTTCGCGCGCCGCAGCAGCGCCGCGTCCAGCACCGCCGCATCGACCAGTTCACCGCGCAGTTCGACCCAGGCGGCGAGCTGGTCGACGAACCACGGGTCGATACCGGAGGCCTCGTGCACCTGCTCGATGCTCGCGCCCAGCCGCAGCGCGCGTTCCACCGTGTAGAGACGACCGTCGTGCGGGATCCGCAATTCGTCCAATGTGGACTCCACGGTGACGCCCTCGGGGTCCGGTCGGGTCCAGAACCCGGCCGCCTTGGTCTCCATCGAGCGCAGCGCCTTGCCCAGCGCTTCGGAGAAGCTGCGGCCCACCGCCATCGCCTCGCCGACGCTCTTCATCGTCGTGGTCAGCTCCTGGTCCGCGCCCGGGAACTTCTCGAAGGCGAACCGGGGTACCTTCACCACCACGTAGTCCAGCGTCGGTTCGAAGCTGGCCGGGGTAACGCCTGTGATGTCGTTGCGGATCTCGTCCAGGGTGTAGCCCACCGCCAGCTTCGCGGCGATCTTGGCGATCGGGAAGCCGGTGGCCTTCGACGCCAGCGCCGAGGACCGCGACACCCGCGGGTTCATCTCGATCACCACCATCCGGCCGGTCTCCGGGTGGATGGCGAACTGGATGTTGCAGCCGCCGGTGTCCACCCCGACCTCGCGCAGCACCGCGATGCCGACATCCCGCATGTGCTGGAACTCGCGGTCGGTCAGCGTCATCGCGGGCGCCACCGTGACCGAATCACCGGTGTGCACGCCCATCGGATCGATGTTCTCGATCGAGCAGATGACCACCACGTTGTCGGCGTGGTCGCGCATCAGCTCCAGCTCGTATTCCTTCCAGCCGAGCACGCTCTCCTCGATGAGCACCTCGTGCACCGGGCTTTCGGCCAGCCCGAAGGCCGCCATCCGCTCCAGGGCCTCGGGGGTGTGCGCCATGCCGGAACCCAGGCCGCCCATGGTGAAGCTCGGCCGGATAACCACCGGCAGGCCGCGCTCGGCGACGAACGCGCGCACGTCGTCCATCGACCT
The DNA here is from genome assembly GCF_052246905.1 of Saccharopolyspora antiqui. Lineage (NCBI taxonomy): Bacteria > Bacillati > Actinomycetota > Actinomycetes > Pseudonocardiales > Pseudonocardiaceae > Saccharopolyspora > Saccharopolyspora antiqui. The sequence continues at coordinate 114,730 of NZ_JBQQBO010000023.1, read as the reverse complement.
GCACACCGCGCTCTGCGGCACCTCGCCGCCGATGGCGCGCACGATGTCCTTGAACCGCTGCCGGTCCTCGCCGCGCTGGATCGCCTCGAAGTCCGCGCCGATCAGCTCCACGCCGTACTTCTTCAGCACCCCGCGCTCGTGCAGTGCGACCGCGGTGTTCAGCGCGGTCTGCCCACCGAGGGTGGCCAGGAGACAGTCGACCGGCCGCCCAGCCTCTTTCTCCCGATCGATCACCTTCTCGACGAACTCCGGGGTGATCGGCTCGATGTAGGTGGCGTCGGCGAACTCCGGGTCGGTCATGATGGTCGCCGGGTTGGAGTTCACCAGCGAGACCCGGATGCCCTCTTCCCGCAGCACCCGGCAGGCCTGGGTGCCGGAGTAGTCGAACTCGCACGCCTGGCCGATCACGATCGGCCCGGAACCGATGACCAGTACGTGCTTGATGTCGGTCCTCTTGGGCATCAGCGCAGTACCGCCTCTCCGCGATTCACTGTTCCGCCTCTCCGCGATTCACAGTGGTGGTGGCGTCCAGCACGAATCTCCCGTTTCGCGGTTTCTTGTGGCTGGCTTGCGTCACGGTCCCCTGAGATGCGGTTGAGGAGGGCTGGGGTCGACACAGGGCTACTCATGACGCCTCACTCATCAGGTCGACGAACTTGTCGAACAGCGGTGCGGCGTCGTGCGGACCCGCCGCCGCTTCGGGGTGGTACTGGACGCTGAACGCCGGGCCGTCGAGCAGCCGCAGGCCCTCGACGGCGCCATCGTTGGCGCAGTGGTGGCTGACCATCGCGCGCCCGAAGTCGGTGTCGAACCGCTCGCCCGGCTCGCCCTCCACGGCGAAACCGTGGTTCTGCGCGGTGATCGCGACCTTGCCGGTCTCCGCGTCGATCACCGGGATGTTGATGCCCCGGTGCCCGTAGCGCAGCTTGTAGGTGCCGCGGCCCAGCGCGCGGCCGAGGATCTGGTTGCCGAAGCAGATGCCGAACAGCGGCAGCTTGCGGTCCATGGCCTGGCGGGTCAACTCCACCTGCTGATCGGTGGTGGCCGGGTCGCCGGGGCCGTTGGACAGGAACAACCCGTCCGGCCGCACCGACAGCACCTCGTCCATAGTGGACGCCAGTGGCAGCACGTGGACCTCGATGCCGCGCTCGGCCATCATCCGCGGCGTGTTGGACTTGATGCCCAGGTCCAGCGCGGCCACCGTGAACCGCTTGGCGCCGATGGCGGGCACCACGTAGGGCTCGGCGGTGGTGACGTCACCGGCCAGCGACGCGCCGACCATGCCCGCACTGGCCTTGACCTCGGCGATCATCTCCTCGTCGGAGCCCAGCTGCGGGCCGGAGAAGATGCCGCCGCGCATCGCGCCCAGCTCGCGGACGTGCCTGGTCAGGGTGCGGGTGTCGATCCCGGCGATGCCGACGATCTGCTGGCGCCGCAACTCCTCGGCCAGGGATCGGCGGGAGCGCCAGTTGGACGGGATCCGGGCGGGGTCGCGCACCGCGTAACCGGCGACCCAGATCTGCTCGGACTCGTCGTCCTCGTCGTTCCAGCCGGTGTTGCCGATCTGCGGCGCGGTCTGCACCACGATCTGGCGGTGGTACGAGGGATCGGTCAGGGTTTCCTGGTAGCCGGTCATGCCGGTGGTGAACACGACCTCACCGAGGGTGCGACCCACCTCGCCGTAAGCCTCCCCGCGGAAGATCCGACCATCCTCCAGCACCAACGCGGCGGGGGTGTGCGAACTCATTTCTCCTCCTGCCGCGACTCAGCGGAGCCACGGGTCGTTTCGGGTCGTGAGTGCGAAAGCCGGTTGGAGCCGGTTTTCGCACTCACGACGTCATCGGCAGGCGCCAGCGCCCGGACCGCCTCGACCCACTCGGTCTGCGCGGCCTTGTCATCGCCGCGGAACCCGGTGTCCAGCAGCTGATCGCCCAGTCGCCAGGTCACCACCACCAGTCCGGCCCCGGGCACCACCTTGTTGGCCAGCTTGTGGTCCAACCGGCAGTCCACTACGGACTCCGCGGGGATCCACAGCGCGCTGGCCCCGGTCCGGCGCAGCAGCAGCCCCGAGGCGTGCAGGTGCGCGGTGCCGTTCGCGCGGTGCCCGATGTCCCCGACCGCGATGCGGTCCTGCCAGTCCGTCCCCCTGGTGGTGCCGACGTACATGCCGGTGGCGGCGGGCAGCAGCTCCTCGCCCGGTTCGACCGGCGGCGCCGGGAAGTCCGGTAGCTCAGCGGCCTGCCGACGGGCCCGGTGCACCCAACCGCGCCGCATCCCGAAGAACACCAGCGCGAGCAGCACGAGCAGGCCCAGCACCCACAACAAGCGGTCCATCAGCGCCTCACCTTGCCCTCGTGCGCGGTGAGCCGTCCGCGCAGCAGCGTCGCGACCACCCGACCGGGCAACCGCATGCCTTCGAACGGCGAGTTCTCGCCGAGACTGGCCAGTTCCGCACCGCGCACCGTCCACTCGGCATCCGGGTCGACCAGCACCAGGTTCGCCGGTTCGCCCACTTCGACCGGTCGGCCCTGGTCGGTCAGCCCCGCGATCTCGGCGGGCCGCTCGCTCATCACCCGCGCCACGCCGCGCCAGTCCAGCAGGCCGGGGCGCACCATCGTCTGCACGACGATGCCCAGCGCGGTCTGCAGGCCGAGCATCCCGGGCCGCGCCGCGGCCCACTCGCAGTCCTTGTCCTGCGCGGCGTGCGGGGCGTGGTCGGTGGCCACGCAGTCCACGGTGCCGTCGGCCAGCGCCCGCCGCAGCGCCAGCACATCGGCGTCGGTGCGCAGCGGCGGGTTGACCTTGTTCACCGGGTCGTAGGTGTCCAACCGGTCGTCGGTGAGCAGCAGGTGGTGCGGCGCGACCTCGGCCGACACCGTGCCCACCTGCCCGCCGTCGGCTCTCTTGCGGGACTTCCACCAGCGCAGGATCTCGGCGGTGCCCTCGGTGGAGACGTGGCAGATGTGCAGCGTGCCGCCGGTGTGCCCGGCCAGCAGGCAGTCGCGGGCGACGATCGTTTCCTCGGCAGGCGCGGGCCAGCCCGCCAGGCCCAGCCGCGCGGCGTTCGCGCCCTCGTGCGCCTGCGCGCCGACGGTCAGCCGCGGCTCCTCGGCGTGCTGCGCGACCACACCGCCGAAGGACTTCGTGTACTCCAGCGCATGCCGCATGATCAGCGGGTCGTGCACGCAGTTGCCGTCGTCGGAGAACACCCGGACCTCGGCGACGCTGCGGCGCATGGTGCCCAGCTCGGCGAGCTTCTCGCCGCCCAGGCCGACCGTCACCGCGCCGACCGGATGCACGTCGACCAGACCGACCTCGCGGCCCCGCCGCCACACGTGCTCGACGATCACCGCGTTGTCGGCGACCGGATCGGTGTTGGCCATCGCGAAAACCGCGGTGTAGCCACCGAGCGCGGCGGCCATCGAACCCGTCTCGATGGTCTCGGCGTCCTCCCGGCCCGGTTCCCGCAGGTGGGTGTGCAGGTCCACGAGGCCCGGCAGCAGCACCGCACCACCGGCCCGCACGATCTCGTCGGCGTCCACGTCCAGCCCGGCGCCGATCTCGGCGATCACCGTGCCGTCGACCAGCACATCCACCGGCTCATCCGCACCGTAGGGGCGGACGTCCTTCAGCAGCACCCGGCTCATGACTGGCCCGCCTCTCCGCAATTCACAGTGGTGGTTGCGTCAAGCCCAATCTCCCGTTGCGTGGCTTCTTGTGGCTGGCTTGCGCCACGGTCCCCTGCGGTGCGGTTGAGGAGGACTGAAGTTGACACAGGGCTGCTCATGCCGCGATCTCCTCTCCGGCCAACAGGTGGTAGAGCACCGCCATCCGAACGTGCACGCCATTGCTGACCTGCTGGGTGATAGCCGCGCGCGGCGAGTCGGCCACCGCTGGCGCGATCTCCATGCCGCGCAGCATCGGACCGGGGTGCAGGACCACCGCGTGTTCGGGCAGCCTGCCCAGCCGCGCCTCGCCCAGGCCGTAGGCGATCGAGTACTCCCGCGCCGACGGGAAGAACCCGCCGTGCATCCGCTCGGCCTGCACCCGCAGCATCATCACCGCGTCCAGCTTCGGCAGCTCCGCGTCCAGGTCGTGGCGCACCTCCGCACCCCAGTGCTGCACCCCGGCGGGCACCAGCGTCGGCGGCGCGACCAGCACCACCTCGGCGCCGAGGGTGCGCAGCAGGTGCACGTTCGAGCGCGCCACCCGGCTGTGCAGCAGGTCGCCGACGATCGCGATGCGGCGACCGGCCAGCTCGCCCAGCCGCTCGCGCAACGTCGCGGCGTCCAGCAGCGCCTGGGTCGGGTGCTCGTGCATGCCGTCGCCCGCGTTGATGACCTGCGTGCCGACCTCGTCCAGCCAACCGGCCAGCCGGTGCGCGGCACCCGAGGCGGGGTGCCGGATGATCACGCAGTCCGCTCCGGCGGCGGCCAGCGTCTGCGCGGTGTCGCGCAGCGACTCGCCCTTGCCGACCGACGAACTGCTCGCCGAGACATTGATCACGTCGGCGCTCATCCACTTCCCGGCGACCTCGAAGGACACCCGGGTTCGGGTGGAGTTCTCGTAGAACAGGGTGACCACGGTCCGGCCGCGCAGCGTCGGCAGCTTCTTGACCTCGCGCCCCAGCAGGGTCTGCTTGAGGGTGTCGGCGGTGTCGAGCACGGCCGTCGCGGTGGCCGCGTCCAGGCCCTCGGTGGACAACAGGTGGCGCATCACTCACCTCCGCCTGGCCGCCGCAGCACCACGCCGTCGGTCTGGTCGGTCTCTTCGAGCTGGACGGCGACGTCCTCGGAACGCGAAGTCGGGATGTTCTTGCCGACGTAGTCGGCGCGGATCGGCAGCTCGCGGTGGCCCCGATCGACCAGCACCGCCAGCTGCACCGCCCGCGGTCGGCCCTGGTCGCGCAGGGCGTCGAGGGCGGCCCGCACGGTGCGACCGGAGAACAGCACGTCGTCGACGAGCACCACCAGCGCGTTGTCGATGCCCCGGGTGGGCAGGTTGGTGGGCTCCAGCGGACGGTTCGGGCGCTGCCGCAGGTCGTCGCGGTAGAGCGTGATGTCCAAAGTCCCGGTGGGCACCGTCACCCCGCTGAACTCGCTGATCTTCGCCGCCAGCCGCCGGGCCAGCGAGGTCCCCCTGGTGGGGATGCCCAGCAGCACCACGTCGCTGTTCGCCGTGTCCAGCGCGGTCTTTTCGATGATCTGGTGAGCGATTCGGGCTATCGTGCGCGCAACGTCACCGGCCGAAAGCAGCTCGCGCTGCTCGACCGGATCCGCCGCGTCCGCCGGTTGGCGTGACGCCACGGTGGACCTCCTTCCCCGCCTCACTGGACGGGTCCTTAAAGGATGGTGTGTGACCTGCCCCGCAGTCACGGACTCGGAAGCCACTGCGGACTGCCGGGCTGCCTTGTACGCTATCAGCGCCAACAGGTCAATCGTCCGGGTGGTGTGGTGGCGTTCGCCGCATTGCCGAGAAAGACCAACTTGACCTGGTGACGCTTGCGAGCGAACATTACTCTCCGTATCGATCTGAGCTTTACTCCCCGACCGCCGTTATCGGCTGACGGGGCGAACGAACGGAGAAACGCCACATGGGCGACTACGCCAAGGCGCTGGGCAGCAAGCTCCGCGCTATCCGCCAGCAGCAGGGTCTGTCGCTGCACGGCGTCGAGCAGAAGTCTGGCGGGCGGTGGAAGGCCGTGGTCGTCGGGTCCTATGAGCGAGGCGACCGCGCGGTGACCGTGCAGAAGCTGGCCGAGTTGGCCGACTTCTACGGAGTTCCGGTCGCGGAACTGCTTCCGGAGGGTCGGGTGCCGTCTGGCGCCGAGCCCGCCACCAAAGTTGTGATCAACCTGGAGCGGCTGCAGCAGCTACCCGCTGAGAAGGTGGGCCCGCTGGCCCGCTATGCGGCCACCATCCAGAGCCAGCGCGGTGACTACAACGGCAAGGTGCTGTCCATCCGCACCGAGGACCTGCGATCCCTGGCCATCATCTACGACATGACGCCAGGTGAGCTCACCGAGCAGCTCATCGACTGGGGCGTGCTTCCGCCGGAGGCCCGCCCGGCGCGGGAGGAGTGACAACACACCCGGCCCCACTCGAACGGGTGAGGGCCGGGCACGCAAACAGGGCACCCGACGACCAGAAGTCGCAACAGGTGCCCTTCGTCTTATCCGAGTGAAGGGCACCTTTTACCGACTTACCCGGTCAAAGGTGCCCTTCACTCGTAATCCGTTCGGGTGAACGGTGAACGGTGAACGGCGTTATTCGGCGGATTGTTCTGCTGTTTGCTCCGGGCGTAGAGCCTTGCGCAGGCGGGGGGCGATGCCTGCGATGCGGCCCAGGACGCCGTTGACGAAGCGCGGCGAGTCGTCCGTGGACAGCGCCTTGACCAGCTCGACCGCCTCGTCGATCGCCACCGCTGGCGGCACGTCGTCGCTGAACAGCAGCTCGTACAGGCCAAGCCGCAGCACCGAGCGGTCCACCGCGGGCATCCGGGCCAGCGTCCAGCCCTCGGCGTGCTGGGTGAGCAGCTCGTCGATGCGCTCGCGGTTCGCGTTGACGCCCTCCACCAGGGTGATCGTGTACTCGCCGACCGGCGGCACATCCGGTGAGCCGACCCGATCGGCCAGCAGGGTCACCGGGTCGACACCGCGCAGATCGGCCTCGTAGAGGAAGTCCACGGCACGCTTGCGTGCTTTGCTCCGAGAACCCACCTCACACCCTCTTTCCGGCCGGACCGGGTCCCGCGGCGGACGGGCAGGCGATCATTTGGTGCTGACGCGGCTGAGGTACCGGCCGTCGCGCGGGTCGACCTTCACCTTGTCACCGGTGTTGAGGAACAGCGGCACCTGGATCTCGGCACCGGTCTCCAGGGTGGCCGGTTTGGTGCCGCCGGTGGAGCGGTCGCCCTGCAGACCCGGGTCGGTGTGCGAGATCAGCAGCTCCACCGAGGCGGGCAGCTCCACGTACAGCGGGTTGGCGTCGTGGCGCGCCACGACCACCGCGCTGTTCTCCAGCATGTAGTTCGCCGCGTCGCCGACGACATCGGTCGAGATGTTGACCTGGTCGTAGGTGTCGGTGTCCATGAACACGTAGTCGGCGCCGTCGTTGTAGAGGTAGGTCATCTCGCGGCGGTCGACGTTCGCGGTGTCCACCTTCACCCCGGCGTTGAAGGTCTTGTCCACCACCTTGCCGGAGAGCACGTTCTTCAGAGTGGTGCGCACGAAGGCGCCGCCCTTGCCGGGCTTGACGTGCTGGAAGTTCACGACGGTCCACAGCTGGCCGTCGATGTTGAGCACCAGTCCGTTCTTCAAGTCGTTCGTGGTTGCCACGGTAGGGTTCTCTCCTGCGGTGATGGCTTGGGCGTGTTTCGTCGGAACGCGAACCCGATTTCAGCGGTGTGCGTCAGACTTCGACGAGCTCCTTCGTCGTCAAGGTGAGGAGCTCCGGTGTGCTGGGACGCACGACCAGCGTGTCCTCGATGCGGACCCCGCCCTGCCTCGGCAAGTAGACACCGGGCTCGACGGTGACCGCCATCCCGGCGCTGATTCTACCGTCCCCCCGCTGCGACAACGCCGGTGCCTCGTGGATCTCCAGGCCCACGCCGTGTCCCAAGCCGTGCGGGAACTGCTCGCCGTAGCCCGCATCCTCGATCACCTTGCGGGCCGCGGTGTCCACCGCCTTGACGTCGGCGTCGACCTGGACCGCGCCGCGGCCAGCGGCCTGCGCCGCCCGCACCAGCTCGTAGATCTCGCGTTGCCAGGCCGCTGGCTTGCCCAGCACCACGGTGCGGGTCATGTCCGAGTGGTAGCCGTCGACCTCGGCGCCGAAGTCCATCTTCACCAGGTCGCCCGCGGCCAGCACCGCGTCGGTGGGCCGGTGGTGCGGCATCGCGGAGTTCGGCCCGGCGGCGATGATCGTGTCGAACGACGGACCGGCCGCGCCGTGGTCGAGCATCCTGCTCTCCAGTTCGCGCGCGACTTCCAGTTCGGTGCGCCCGGGGCGCAGCCCACCGTGCTCGATGAGGTCGGCCAGCGCCCGGTCGGCGGCCGCGCAGGCCATCCGCAGCGCCTCGATCTCGGTTTCGTCCTTGACCATCCGCAGCTGTTCGACCAGGCCCGGTGCACGCACCAGCTCGGCCTTGGCCGCGGCGTCGGCCAGCACATCGCGGCGGTCGACGGTGACGTGCTGGCTCTCGAACCCGACGCGGCCGTACTCGACGGGTTCGGTACCGATCCGCTTGGCCAGCGCCAGATCGCTCGCCCGGTCGTTGACGCGCGCCAGGTCCGGCACCTGCGTGGCGGCCTGGGCGAGGTAGCGACCGTCGGTGCAGAACACCGTCCGCGACTCGGTGCCCGGCTCGTCGGCGGCGTGCACCACCAGCGCGGCGTTGGATCCGGTGAAGCCGGTCAGGTAGCGGATGTTGAGCAGATCGGTCACCAACATCGCGTCCAGGTTCTGCTCGCGCAAGTGGGCGCGGAGGGCGTGACGTCGGTGGTTGTGCGTTTCGGACATGTTTCGGAGCCTAACCCCCGGGAGCGCGAACCGGCCGGGTTGCGGCAACGTCGGCGGGAAGCCGCCATGATCTTGCGCATCGCCTGTTGTCGGTGCTCAGCGGTACTCTTCCGGGCATGTCGCTGTCGTGGAGCGTGGTCGCCAGCCCCGTCGGGGAGCTGACGGTGGTCGCCGCCGCATCCGGGGTGCGCCAGGTGGCCTTCGCCGGGCCGGACGAGGTGCTCGGCGAGTACGACGAGGCCGAGCTGAGCCGGGACACCGGCATCGCGGTCGATGCCGCGCGGCAGCTCGGCGAGTACTTCGCGCGGCGGCGCCGCGAGTTCGACGTGCCGATCGAGTGGTCGCCGCTGCAAGGGTTGCGGCTGCACGTGCTGCGCACGCTGTACGAGCTGGTGCCCTTCGGCGAGACGGTGAGCTACAAGGGGCTGGCGGAGTTGTCCGGCCGACCGGAGGCGTCACGGGCGGTCGGCACCATCATGGGCAGCAATCCGGTGCCGTTGATCGTGCCGTGCCACCGGGTGCTGGCCAGCGGTGGCGGGCTCGGCGGATTCGGGCCGGGGCTGGAGGCCAAGCGGCGACTGCTGGTGCTGGAGGGCATTTTGGAGCCCAGCCTGCTCGAACTCGACCTGCTGCCCTCGTGAGCGACCCTTCGCGTCACCGTCTCGGAATCCACTGTGTACTGTTAGTGATTTTTCCGGCAAGAACCGGGATTTCCGCTCAGGAGCAGCTCACTTGCCGGACAGGAACAGGTGGTAGGTCGTCTGCTTGCGGCCCAGCGCCACCGGGATCGTGATTTCTTCGCAGTTGCCGAAAACCGCGTGCATCGCGGCGCTCAGCTGCGGGGCGGTGTCGGCTGACCAGATGGCCAGGGTGCCGCCCGGGGTGAGCACTTTTTCGCACCGGGTGAGGAAATCGGCCCGGTAGATCGCGGAATTCGCTTCGTAGACGAGGAAATCCGGGCCGTTGTCCACATCGAGCAGCAGGACGTCGACGCCCTCCGGCGGCTGCGCACCGATCACCTCGGCCACGTCGCCGACGCTGAACCCGACCCGGTGGTCCTGGATCGCGGCGGCGGTTTCCGGGATCAGCCCGCTGCGGTGCCAGTCGAGCAGGTCGGGCTCGATCTCGACGACGTGCGCCGCGCGCACCCGCGGATCGGCCAGCACCTCGCGCAGGGTGAAACCAAGGCCCAGCCCGCCGATGAGCACCCGAACCCCGTCGGTCCGAACCGCGGCGGCCCGAACCGCAGCGCGCAACGTGGCGCTGGCCAACATCCGCTCGGTCTCGGTGTGCACGGTATCCATCACGAACACACCGTTGACCCGCAGCTCCAAAGCGCCATCAGCCCGCCGCAACAACGTGACCTCACCACGCTCGCTACGACCCCAAGCGACCCGATCCGCCATCCCCCAAACGTACCGCCCCACCCCCATCACCCGATCCGGGCGAGGTGAAGGGCACCTTTCACCAACTTAATTGGTAAAAGGTGCCCTTCACCCTTCACCAGATCGGAGAAGCGGGGTGGGGTGGGGTTTGTCCGGAAATGGCTTGTTCGTTGGGCTGGATCGGGTAGTTCTGGCCGACCGTCCACGAAGGACGTGCTGTTCTGCGACGGTGCGCTGGCCGCCCCGAACGACGGCATCACCGGGCCGGTCGCGGCGATCCTCGGGGCGGCCTTCAACCGCTCGATCCTGCTGGACCTCACTGACCAGCCCGGCACCGATCCGGCCGCCTTCTACCAGCACCAGGTCACCAACCACTACGCGAAGGTGATGCACGCCAACACCGAGGACGGCAAGGCCTACGGGTTCGCCTTCGACGACGTGGCCGGGTTCGCCCCCTACATCCAGGACGGCGCGCCGACGTCGATCACGGTGACGCTGACACCGTGGTGACCGGCTCCGGCGCCTTGCGCCGGACCGACACCGAGAAGGCCGTCGCCAGCAGGCACAGCAGGCCCGCGCCGTACCAGGCGGCGGCGTAGTCGCCGAACTGGTCGCGCACCACGCCCGCGATGCTGGCGATGGCCGCCGCCCCGACCTGGTGCGAGGCGAACACCCAGCCGAACACCACCGATGCGCGGGAGCCGAACTGCTCCCGGCACAGCGCCATGGTCGGCGGCACGGTGGCCACCCAGTCCAATCCGTAGAAGACCACGAACAGCACCATGTTCGCCTCCACCGAGGGGGCGAACAGCTGCGGCAGCACGAACAGCGACACGCCGCGCAGCGTGTAGTAGACGGCGAGCAGGATGCGCGGGTTGATCTTGTCGGTCAGCCAGCCGGAGAGCACGGTGCCCACCACGTCGAAGACGCCGATCACGGCCAACAGCCCGGCAGCGGTCGTCGTCGGCATGCCGTGGTCGTGCGCGGCGGGCACGAAGTGGGTGTTCACCAGACCGTTGGTGCTGGCCCCGCAGATGGCGAAACCACCAGCCAGCAGCCAGAAAGCCGGTGCGCGGGCGGCATCGCGCAAGGTGCGCAGGGCGATGGCGGCCGGGTTGCCCCGGTCGCGCACCTGCTCGGGTTCGGCGCCCGTCGCGCCGTAGGGGTCGGCGCCGACATCGCGCGGATACTCGCGCATCACCAGCCACACCAGCACCCCGACCAGCAGCGCCGCAGCGGCGATGGTCAGGGCGGCGACGCGCCAGCCGAGGTTCTCGACGAGAACGGCGGCCAGCGGCAGGAAGATCAGTTGACCGGTCGCGCTGCCCGCGGTCAGCACCCCGCTGACCAGTCCGCGGCGGGCCACGAACCACCGATCGACCACAGTGGACACGAAGGCCAGCGCCATCGACCCGGTGCCCAACCCCACCAGCAGCCCCCAGCAGACCACCAACTGCCAGCTGGCCGTCATGAACACCGTCAGCCCGCTGCCCGCCGCCACCAGCAGCAGCGCGGTGACGGTCACCCGGCGGATGCCGAAGCGCACCATCAGCGCCGCCGCGAACGGTGCCGTCAGGCCGTAGAGCAGCAGGTTCAGCGACACGGCCGATGAGATGACGCTGTGCGGCCAACCGAACTCGTCGTGCAGCGGATTCATGAACACGCCGGGCACCGACCGGAAGGCCGCGGCGCCGAGCAGGGCGATGAAGGCGACGGCCGCCATCCACCAGGCGGGGTGGATGCGCCGCGCGGACGCAGTACTGGTCACGCTAGCAGCTTCGTCGACTCCGAAGCCGCCGACCAGTGGCCGGAGGGACAAGATGTGAGAAGATCCGGCCATGGACACCAGCAACCGGCCACATCGGATCGCGGTCCTCGGGATCCCCGACGTCATCGGCTTCGACCTCACGATCCCGTCGCAGATCTTCGCCGGTGCCCTCGGTTCGGACGGCCAAGCGCTCTACGACGTCCAGGTCTGCAGCCTCGACGGTGGCCCGATCCGCACCACCAAGGGCTTCTCGATCCTGCCCCAAGCCGACCCCGGCTTCCGCACCGCGCCGGACACGCTGATCATCCCCGGCACCCATGTGACGGGCCCGCGCACCGACGGCAGCCTGGACCCGAAACTGGCCGCCTACCTGACCGATCTGCCCGCCACGACCCGGATCATGTCGATCTGCACCGGCGCCTTCGTGCTCGCGGCGGCCGGTCTGCTCGACGGCCGTCCGGCGACCACCCACTGGCAGCACGCGCGCCGCTTCCAGCGGCTGTACCCACGGGTCGAGTTGCACCCGGACGTGCTGTTCGTGGACGACGGCGACGTGCTCAGCTCCGCTGGGGTGGCGGCCGGGATCGACCTGTGCCTGCACGTGATCCGCCGCGACCACGGCAGCGAGGTCGCCAACCACGCCGCCCGCTCCAGCGTCGTGCCGCCGTGGCGCGACGGCGGCCAGTCCCAGTACATCGAACGGCCGCTGCCGGAACCCACCGGCGTCGGCACCGCGCCGACCCGCGCGTGGCTGCTCGAACGGCTCACCGATGCCCTCACGCTCGACGAAGTGGCCGCCCACGCCGGGATGAGCGTGCGCACCTTCACCCGCAGGTTCCGGGACGAGACCGGCACCAGCCCGCTGGACTGGCTGCTGCGGCAACGCATCGAGCGCGCCCGCCACCTGCTGGAGTCCACCGACCTGCCGATCGAAGTGGTGGCCCAGCAGTCCGGTCTGAACACCGCCGCCTCGCTGCGCAAGCACCTGCGGCTGCGCCTGGGCACCGGTCCGGCCGCCTACCGCCGCACTTTTCGCCGCGGCGCGTAGTGGTTTGCGCCACGTCTGCAACCTGCGCATGGGGTCGCGCGTCTCTTGATCAGAATTCGATGTATCGGGAGACGAAATGATTCGAGCAAGGATCTTCGCGATCACGGCGGCGGCGCTGGCGGTGGGCACGGTGGGCCTGAGCGCCTGCAGCCCGGGCGGATCGAATGCGCAGGCTCCGGCGGGTCAGGCACCGGTCGCGCAGGAAAGCGCCTCGACCGGCGCGGCGTCCGGGTTGATGGCGCAGTCCAACACCGGCCAGGAAGCGGGATCCGACAACGGGCTGTGCAAAGCCGGTGACCTCCAGCTGTCGTTCGGTCGTGGTGGCGCGGCGGCCGGAACCGCGTACCGGCCGCTGATCTTCACCAACGTCAGCGGCCAGCAGTGCGTGATCCAGGGCTTCCCCGGGGTGTCCTACGTCGGCGGCGAGGACGGCCACCAGGTCGGCCCCGCCGCCTACCGCAACGGTGAGAAGGGCGCGGCGGTCACCCTCGGTCCTGGCGAGCAGGCGTCCGCCGTGATCGGGTTCGTGACCGTCGAGAACTACCCCGCCGAGGTCTGCCGACCGGAGCCGGTCAAGGGCCTGCGGATCTACCCGCCGCAGGAGACGGCGGCGATGTTCATCCCGTTCGACTACGCCGAGAACGGCTGCGCCAACGAGCAGCTGCCAGGCAACCAGCTCACCGTGCAGACCATCCAGGCCGGTCGGGGCGAGCAGTAATCGCTGGGGTGTGCGGCGCTCTCGCCCGGTTGTTCCGGGCGACGGCGCCGCTCACCTGATCGCTGGCCGACCGGCGCCATCGAGGAAGACGGTGGTGATGGCCGCGCCCGCCGACTCGACGCCGAGTTCGCCGCGGGCGACCAGGTTCAGCGCCTTCTCCAGCAGTCCGGTGAACATCTCGAACAGGACCTGCGGACTCAGGTCCGCGCGCAGCGTGCCGTCGGCGACGCCCCGCTCGAACAGCTCGCGGATCGGGTTGGCGACCGCCCGCTCCATTTCGGCGCGGTCGCCCAGCTCCTTCTTCGCGCCGTGCACCAGCACCGCGTACTTGCGACACCGCCGAGATGTACGGGCGCGGCGGCTCGGAACGCGCGCTCACCTCCGCGCTGGGCGAACTCGGCCGCCGTCCCGGCGAAGTCGTGATCGCCACGAAGTGGTCACCGGGCCTGCGCACCGCGTCGAACATCCGCCGCACCATCGGAAACCGGTTGACCGCGCTGCAGGGCTACCCCATCGACCTGCACCAGATCCACCTGCCGCAGGGGAGTTTCTCGACGATCGAAGCGCAGGTCCGGGCGATGGCCGAACTGTGCCGCGCCGGTCGGATCGCATCGGTCGGGGTCAGCAACTTCTCGGCCCGCCAGATGGCGAAGGCCAGCGAGGTGCTGCGCTCCTACGGGTTCGTCCTGGCCAGCAACCAGGTGCAGATCAGCCTGCTCAAACGGGATGTGGAGCGCAACGGGGTGCTGGCCGCCGCGCGGCGCCTGGGGGTCACGCTGATCGCCTACTCCCCGCTGCGCTCCGGGGTGCTCACCGGCAAGTTCCACGACGATCCGGCGCTGGCCAGCACGATGCCGCGAATCCGGCGGAGGATCGGCGGCCTCACCGACCGGGCGCTGGCCCGAACCGCGCCGCTGATCGACGAGTTGCGCGCCATCGCGCGGGCCCACGGCGCCAGCACCGGGCAGGTCGCGCTGAGCTGGCTGATCACCTTCTGCGGCGACACCGTGGTGGCGATTCCAGGCGCGACGAAACCGGGCCAGACCAGGGAAAGCGCCGCCGCCGGTGAGGGGCACCCGTGACCCAGTAAGTTGGTCACGGGCGCCCCTCACCCCGTGCTCAGCCGCGGCGGAGGTCTCCGGCTTGGGTGTGGGTGTCCCATTCCTGTTGGGGGACGTCGACGATCGGGGAGCTGTTCTCGTCGGCCGCCTCCGGGGTGACCGTCCACAATCGACCTTTGTCGTCGAGCAAGCCGACCAGGCCCTGCGGCGATCGCAGTGCCTTCGCTCCGGCGGAAATCGTGCCGGTCACCGGGAGTTTGTCCAATGTGGACATCCGGGTGTCCAACACTCTGGTGACCAGGCGCTCCGCCACCGAGCGGCGTTCCACCCGGATCAGTCCGCCGTCGTGCACCACGTCGACGGTGCGCGCCGGGGACGGTACCCCGAAACCTGCCAGCACAGCGGCGGCCTGCCGGGGCGTCGCGCACCCGTTGACGCCGGTGACGTCGATGCCGAAGTGCCGGATGTCGGTCGGCGCCGCAGCGGCGGCGGTGGCGCGCAGGAGGTCCACCGGAACCGTGCCGCAGGGGTCCGATGTGGACGCCGGGGCGTGACCGTCGGGCTGGCGGACCAGTCCCGGACCCTCCTGCCAAGGGCCCGGCACCACCACCGGTTCGTAGGGATGGCGGGTGAAATCGCGGTCCCAGAAGGTGATCGTGGTACCCGCCGTGGTCTGGTGCGCGATCGCGAAGGCGTCCAGCGCCGGAACCCACATCCAGTCCGCGCTGAACGCATCCACCACCGAACGGGACCGCTTGGCACCAGCGGGCGCGAAACCGGCATCGGTCAAGATCTGCACCTGGTCGGTGAACTCGGCGTTGCGGGCGCGCAGCACGAACTGCCCGGCGCCGTTCCACCCCGCCCCGGACGCCGTGGTGTCGGTGAACATCAGGTAGAACCAGCCATCCAGGAACAGCGCGGACGGCTGGCCAGCCCCGTAGACGTTCTCCCGGTTCACCTCGCCGGAAGCCGTGACGATCGGGCGACCACCGGCCTCCCGCCGCCAGGCGAAGCCGTCGGCGCTGCTGGCGACCCCGATGGCGTTGCCGTGCGCGTGGTCCCCCGCCGCGCCCGTGTAGTACAGGTAGTAGCGACCGTCCACTTTCAACACCGACGGGTCGCAGGTGTGCATGCCGTCGAAACCGCCCGGCTGCCCGGCGAAAACCGGCACCGCGGGCGCGCCGCCGCTGTGCGTGAACGGTGCGTCGAGGTTGCTGGACGCGGCGTTGAGGATGTCGTCACCGGGCGGGCCGATCCCGGGCAGCTGGCTGCACCACCATGCGCGGTACTGCCCGCCCTCGACCAGCACCGTCGGGCCGTAGTTGTACGGCGCGGGCAACCCACCCGCCGCCACCACGCCAGCGCTGCCGCGCTCGCCGCCGACCGCGAGCTCGATCGGCTCGCGCGGCACGTCCGCCCGCTGCTCGGCCTGCGGCTGCGGATCGGGCACGCCCTCCACCTGCGTGCACCCCGCCAACGAAGCCACCGCCGCCAACACGGCGACCAGCCGCAACGGAACCCGCTCGCTCACCCCGGAACCTCCCCCAGCACCAACACGCGAGTGCACCCCCGCGGACTCGGCCGTGCGAATGGTGCAATTGGCGGGGCACCCGTAGCTAAACTACTGGGTCGCCGAGGCCCGTCGCGCCAAGTCAGCCGCGTGTTTCGGCCAGCCAGCGGATCGCCAGCGGGTAGCCCGCCACGCCGAGGCCCGCGATGACCGCGGTCGAGATGTCCGACAGGTAGCTGGTGTGCCGGAACTCCTCGCGCTTGTGCACGTTCGAGATGTGCAGCTCGATCAGGTCCGCGCCCAGCTGCGCCGCCGCGTCGCGCACCGCGATGGAGTAGTGCGTCCACGCGCCCGCGTTGAGCACCACCGGCCACTGCTGGTCGGCGGCCTCGTGCAGCCACTGCACCATTTCGCCCTCGTGGTCGGTCTGCCGGACCTCGACCTCCACGCCCAGCTCCTTACCGGCGCACTCGCACAGCTCGACCAGATCGGCGTACGTGGTGCTGCCGTAGACCGAGGGCTCGCGCTTGCCCAGCCGACCGAGGTTCGGTCCGTTGAGGACCAGCACCTTCACAGCAGCACCTCCGTGCTCGACCCGGCTTCGCCGCCGGTGATCGCGGAATACGCGGCGGCGATCAGCGACGGATCCGGCCCCTCCAACCGGCCGGGCTTGGCCAGGCCGTCGAGCACGACGAACCGCAGCACCCCGGAGCGGTTCTTCTTGTCCACCCGCATCGTCTCCAGCAGCTGGCCGAGCGCGTCCGGGTCGTAGCTGGTGGGCAGGCCCAGCAGGTCGAGGACCCGCTTGTGCCGGTCGGCGGTCTCGTCGTCCAGCCGCCCGGCCAGCCGGGCCAGTTCCGCCGCGAAGACCAGCCCGACGCTGACCGCCGCGCCGTGCCGCCAGCGGTAGCGCTCCCGGCGCTCGATGGCGTGGGCCAGGGTGTGCCCGTAGTTGAGCACCTCGCGCAGGTGCGATTCCTTCAGATCCGCGGCGACCACATCGGCCTTGACCTGGATCGACCGGCGCACCAGTTCACCGAGCACCTCGCCGCTGGGATCGGTGGCGGCCGCCGGGTCGGCCTCGACGAGCCGCAGGATCTCCGGGTCGGCGATGAAACCGGCCTTGACTATCTCGGCCATGCCCGCGACGAGCTCGTTGTGCGGCAGCCCCTCCAGGGTCGTCAGGTCGGCCAGCACCAGGCTCGGTTCGTGGAACACCCCGACCAGGTTCTTGCCCGTCTCGGTGTTGATGCCGGCCTTGCCGCCGACCGCCGCGTCCACCATGCCCAGCAAGGTGGTCGGCACGTGCACCACGCGGATCCCGCGCATCCAGGTTCCGGCGACGAAACCGGCGACGTCGGTGACCGCGCCGCCACCGAAGGAGACCACCACGCCGCTGCGGTCCATGCCGATCTTGCCGAGGACCTCCCAGCAGAACCCTGCCACCTGGAGGCTCTTGCCGTCCTCGGCGTCGGGGATCTCCACGCGGTGCGCGTCCACCCCGGCGTCGGCCAGCTCGTCGCGCACCACCTCGACGGTGTTGGTGATGGTGGGCTGGTGCACCAGCGCCACCACCGATGCGTCGCGCAGGTAGTCGACGAGCTCGGCGAGCAGTCCCCGGCCGACCACCACGTCGTAGGGCTGCTGGCTGGCGACCCTGATCCGCACCGGTTCGGTCATCATCGTCCCTTCGGATGCACGGATGTCATGATCAGCTGGATGGGGCGCTGCTCGCCGACAGCGCGGTGACGACCCGGTCCACGATCTCGGCGGGATCAAGGTGATCGGTGCCGATCTCCACCGCGGCCACCGAGCGGTAGACGGGCAGCCGCTCATCCAGCAGCGCTTTGAACGTGGCGCGGGGGTTCAG
This sequence comes from Saccharopolyspora antiqui, assembly GCF_052246905.1. Lineage (NCBI taxonomy): Bacteria > Bacillati > Actinomycetota > Actinomycetes > Pseudonocardiales > Pseudonocardiaceae > Saccharopolyspora > Saccharopolyspora antiqui. The sequence continues at coordinate 96,851 of NZ_JBQQBO010000023.1, read as the reverse complement.
CCCGGCCAACAGCGGTCGCGCGGTGGACAGCCCGACGCGCTTGGCCCCCTCGGCCAGCCCGACCGACAGGAAGACCACCGGGTGTCCGGCCAGGCGCTCGCGGGTGCGTTCGGAGAGCACCGAGCCGCCGCCCAGCGCCAGCACCCCGTCGTGTTCCCGCAGCGCCGCGGCGACCGCGTCTTCCTCCATCGCCCGGAACACCGGCTCGCCGTCGTTGGCGAAGATGTCGGCAATGGGCCGACCCGCGGTCCGCACGATGTCGTCGTCGGTGTCCCGGAACGACACGCCGAGCCGCTGCGCCAGCAGCCGACCGATCGTCGTCTTGCCCGCGCCCGGCGGGCCGATCACCACTGCGCGCGGGGCCATCACCGCACCTGCCGCTTCTCGGCGCGCTCCCGCAACGAGGCCAGGTAACCCTCGACGTTGCGGCGGGTCTCCGGCAGCGAGTCGCCGCCGAACTTCTCCATCGCGGCCTCGGCCAGGACCAGCGCGACCATCGTCTCGGCGACCACCGCGGCGCGCGGCACCGCCGTGATGTCGGAACGCTGGTGCATCGCCTGCGCGGGCTCGCCGGTGCTCATGTCCACAGTGGCCAGTGCGCGCGGCAGGCTGGAGATCGGCTTCTTGGCCGCCCGGACGATCAGCGGTTCACCGTTGGTGATGCCGCCTTCCAGGCCGCCCGCCCGATTGCTGCCGCGGCGCACCCACTTGACGCCCTGGTCGGGGTAGATCTCGTCGTGCGCCGCGCTGCCGCGCCGGTGCGCGTTGGCGAAACCCTCGCCGATCTCGACGCCCTTGATCGCCTGGATGCTCATCAGCGCCCCGGCCAGCCGCGCGTCGAGTTTGCGGTCCCAGTGCACGTGGGAGCCGATGCCCGGGGGTAGGCCGTAGGCGATGACCTCGACGACACCGCCGAGGGTGTCGCCGTCCTTGCGGGCCGCGTCGACCTCGGCCATCATCCGCTCGGTCGCCTCGTCGCCGAAGGCGCGCACCGGGTTGTGGTCGATCGCGTCCAGGTCGTCGGGCCCGGGCAGCACGCCGCGTTCGGCGTCGACACCGCCCAAGCTGATCACGTGGCTGACGATCTCGACCCCGAGCAGCTGCCGGAGGAACTGCCTGGCGACCGTGCCGACCGCCACCCGCGCCGCCGTCTCGCGGGCGCTCGCCCGCTCCAGCACCGGTCGGGCCTCGTCGAAGCCGTACTTCTGCATCCCGGCGAGGTCGGCGTGACCGGGGCGCGGCCGGGTCAGCGGCGCGTTGCGGGCCAGCGACGAGAGCACGTCCTCGTCGACCGGATCGGCCGCCATCACCTGCTCCCACTTGGGCCACTCGGTGTTGCCGATGCGGATCGCGATCGGGCCGCCCTGGGTCCGGCCGTGCCGGATGCCGCCGACCAGCTCCAGCTCGTCGGCCTCGAAGTTCATCCGCGGGCTGCGCCCGAAGCCGAGCTTGCGCCGCTCCAACTGGATCGCGATGTCGGTGGAGGTCACCTCGACCCCGGCCACCATGCCTTCCAGCACCGCCACCAGGGCGGAGCCGTGCGATTCTCCAGCGGTCATCCAGCGCAGCACACACAAATCCTGCCACGTTCAGTCCACCGTGAACCCGCCCGGGGTCCCGCAACAAGGCCGTCGCGGTGTCGTGAGCGCCGAACCGGCCACGCACTCACGACCCATTCAGGTACCCGTCACCTCGTGGTGGCTTGCGCGCGGTGTGACGGAGTGCGGTTCGGTGCGTGCTCACGGCCACGGTGGGAACGCGGTGGCGAGCCAGGCCGGGGCGAGCATGGTTGGGCCGTGCGGGATGCGGGCGCGGCGCAGCAACAGCGCCGCTACCAGCGTGGCTGCCGCTGCGGCGACCATCACCACCAGCACCGCGGGCAGCGACACCGCGCCCACCGCGGCACCGAGGCTGCCCGCCAGCTTGACGTCGCCGGGGCCCATCGCGCCCCATGACACCACCCGCACCAGCAGGTAAGTCCCGAAGAACAGCAACGCACCGCCGAGCGCGCCGATCAGCGTCCCGGGTCGGTGCGCCGCCGCGACGGCCAGCAGCACCGCCGCCACCGGATAGGCGGGCAGGGTCAGGACGTCGGGCAGCCGACCGGCGAGCACATCGCACACCGCCAGCAGCACCGCGAGCCAACCGAGCAGCAGCGGAACTCCCGCCCACCACAACGGCATCCCGCACACCACTCGAACCGCGACAACCGCCCACAACAACCCCACCGCCACCTCGCAGCACAACCGAGGCGGCCGAACACCCCGCCACGCGCGGCACAGCACAAGCCGCCCCAGCCGCCCCGCACCGAACCCCACCACGCCACCGACGATCCCGATCAACGCGAGCATCGCGCCAGCGTCGACCGAACAGCACCACACCTCGTGCACCCCGCCGACGAACGTGCGCGTGTCGGCATGAACTCGCGAGTGATGGTCGCCCCGACGATTGCACGAACCCTATCGGGTGCTCAGCAACCGGATCAGGTGCGGAGTGAGGGGCACCCGTGACCAAGTAACTGGGTCACGGGTGCCCCTCACCTCGATGCCGAACGGGTTAGGCGTCCACTGTGAACAGGGGGTCGCCGGAGACGACCTGGCCGTCCTCCCGGGCGTCGGCCAGCGCCTCCGCCGCGACGTCCAAGGCGACGATCGGGCAGATCGACGAATACCCGTGCGACTCCACCTCGCTCGGGTCCCAGCTGACGATCCGCTGGCCCGCCTCGACGACGTCGCCCTTGGCCACGTGCAGCGTGAAGCCCGCACCCTTGAGCTTCACGGTATCGATGCCCAGGTGCACCAGGATCGCCGGACCGCTGGGCGAGGCGATCACGAAGGCGTGCGGGTGCAGCGTCGCGACCGTCCCGGCCACCGGCGCGACCGCGTCAGCCCGTCCGCCAGACGGCTGCACCGCCACTCCCGGACCCACCATGGCCTGCGAGAACACCGGGTCGGGCACCTCGCTGAGCGCGGTGGCCAGACCCGCTACGGGGCTACCGACCTCGACACTCACATCAGGTCCTCGATGTCATCGGCCAGCGTGTCCGCCTCCGGCCCCACCACGACCTGAACGACCGAGCCCTGCTTCATCACGCCGTGCGCGCCAGCGGCCTTCAGCGCCGCCTCGTCAATCTTCGAACCATCCTCGACCTCGCAGCGCAGCCGCGTGATGCACGGCTCGATCTCCACCACGTTGTCCCCGCCGCCAAGTGCGGCCAGGATCGCCGCGGCCTTGTCCTGAGCCACCGCGTGCTCCCTTCGTCCTCCAACGGCGCGGGCGGGTGCACCGCGCCGCGACGATCTTGTGTCACTCGGTGTCGATGCGGCAACGAAATCCGGGCCATCTTGACACCCGATCGCATGACGGCGCATTGTTCGCAACCGACTGGTTTAGACCGGACAGTACCAACATGGTGAGGCCGGTGAACAGCACCGGATGAACAGCGATCCGATCCGCTCATGTTCGACCCGGCGCCAGCAGTCCACAAGGCACCGGAGGCGGTTTCGGCAAGACCGTTGGAGGCAGTGTTGGCCGCACGGCGAACCGCGGACCGCGGCAAGGGCGCCGAGGTGCTGCACGACGGCCCAACACCCAAGCACGCCCAGCTGCGGGAAATCCTGCGGGAACTGGCGAGCGCGGAACTGCTGCCCGGATCGCCGGTGCCCTCCGAACGCGACCTCGCCGAGCGCTACGGGGTCTCCCGGCTGACCGTCCGCGAGGCGGTCGGTCAACTCGTCGCCGAAGGTCTGCTGGTGCGAGTCCGCGGCAAGGGCACCTTCACCACCCGGCCGCGGGTGGATGCCCAACTGCACCTCGCCTCGTTCACCGAAGACATGCGGCGCCGCGGCATGCGTCCGGAGACCGAGGTGCTCGACGCCGCCGAGGCGATCCCACCACCCAGCACCGCCGAGGCGCTCGGGCTGGGCCCCGACCAGTCCGCGTACTGGCTGTACCGGCTGCGCAAGGCCGACGGTGCGCCGATGGCCGTGGAGCGCGGCTGGTACCACTCTGCGATGCTGCCCCGGCTGCTCGACCACGACCTGACCGATTCGATGTACACGCTGCTGGCCCGCACCTACGAGGTGCAGCTGGAAAGCGGTACGCAGACCGTGCTGGCCGAAGGCGCCGACACCGAGACCGCGCGGCTGCTCGGGTTGCGCGCCGGCAGCCCCGTCCTGGTGTTCCGCCGGATCGCCACGGCCCAGGGCCGACCGGTGGAAGACATGACTTCCTGGTATCGCGGCGACCTGTACCAGGTGACTATGCAACTGGACCGCGACCCCAGCGGCTCCGGCCACAACCGCCCATCCATGCGGCCCGTCTGAGGCCGACCGCAAGACCACTCGGTGTCCAAGACACAGGAGGTATCCGATGAGTGCCAGCCCCACCACGGTGAGCGGCAACAGAAAGGGTTTCGCCCTGCTGCAACGGCTAGGCCGGAGCCTGATGCTGCCGATCGCCGTCCTGCCCGCCGCCGCGCTGCTGTCCCGCCTCGGCCAGCCCGACCTGCTCGGGGACGAAGGACTCGGGCGGGCTCTGCCCTGGTTGCTGCCGGTGGCCGGGGTGATCGGCTCGGCCGGTGACGCGCTGTTCAACTACCTGCCGCTGCTGTTCGCCATCGGCGTCGCGATCGGCTTCGCCAAGCGGGCCGACGGTTCGACGGCGCTGTCCGCGGCCGTCGGCTACGTGGTGCTCTCCGGGGTGCTGTGGGAGATGACCGGCACCGAGGCGGACACGGTTTTCAACAAGGGCCCGTACGGTGTGCTCGGCGGCATCGTCGCCGGGTTGACCGCGGCCTGGTTGTGGCAGCGCTACCACCGCATCAAGCTGCCCGACTACCTGGGTTTCTTCGGCGGACGCCGATTCGTGCCGATCGTCACCGCGTTCGCGATGGTGATCGCCGGGGTCGTGCTCGGCCTGCTGTACCCGATCTTCGATGCGGTGCTGACCGCCTTCAGCGACGCGGTGACCCAGAACGCGGTGATCGGCGGCGGCATCTACGGCGTGATCAACCGACTGCTGCTGCCCCTCGGCCTGCACCACATCCCGAACAACATCGTGTGGTTCCTCTTCGGCGACTACCACGGCGAGAAGGGTGACATCGCGCGGTTCTTCGCCGGTGACCCGACCGCGGGCACCTTCATGACCGGTTTCTTCCCGATCTTCATGTTCGCCCTGCCCGCCGCCGCGCTGGCGATCTGGCAGTGCGCGAAGCCGTCGCAGCGCAAGATCGTCGGTGGCGTGATGATCTCGGTGGCGCTCACCTCGTTCCTCACCGGCATCACCGAGCCGCTGGAGTTCTCGTTCATCTTCGTGGCCTGGCCGCTGCTGCTGATCCACGCGGTGCTCACCGGCACCTCGCTGGCGCTGGTCAACGCATTGGACATCCACACCGGGTTCGGGTTCTCCGCAGGTGCCATCGACTACTTGCTGAACTTCGGCATCTCGCAGAACTCGCTGTGGCTGATCCCGATCGGTCTGGTCTACGCGGTCATCTACTACTTCGTGTTCCGCTTCGTGATCACCAAGTGGCAGCTGCGCACTCCGGGCCGTGAGGAGGACGACAACGACACGGCCGGGGTGGCTGCGGATAATGCCGGAGGGGACGCCACGCCAACCCCCGAGAAGGACTGACCCCCGGCGTTCGTCCCCCGAATCTCCCCGACGAACCCCGAATCTCCCCGACGAACGGAGAGCCATGCTGGAGCGACGGGTAACCGTGGCTAGCAAAGTGGGGCTGCACGCACGGCCAGCGGCACTCGTGGCCAAGGCCGCCGCGGCGCAGTCCGTGCCGATCACCATCCGCAAGGACGACACGGATCCGGTCGAGGCTGGCAGCATCCTCGGCCTGATGACCCTGGGTGCGTCCTACGGCGACGAGGTGGTGCTCGCGGCCGAGGGCGACGGCGCCGAAGCGGCGCTGGATCAGATCGCCCACCTGGTCGCCTCCGACCTCGACAACTGAAACCCAACCCCCGAACGAACGGCCCCTCCCGCCCGGAGGGGCCGTTCGCACGAGTTCACCAAGCCGCGGTTCCAGAGCTCCGCCCGCACCTCGCCTGGCGGCGCGGGAGGCGCGTCGTTCGGGTGCTGGGTGAAGGGCACCTTTTACCCAGTTAGTTGGTGAAAGGTGCCCTTCACCTCGTTCGCACCGGCGCTGGGGTCAGAGCGGGAGGGGGATTTCGCCGCCGGTGGCGGTGGCGAGGGCGTCGCGCATGGCCTCGCGGGGCGCGGTGCGCCCGGTGAACTGCTCGACCTGGCCGAAGGCCTGGTGCAGCAGCATGTCCAGACCGGTGGCGATCCGACCGCCGGTCGCCGTGACCGCGGTGGCCAGCGGTGTCGGCCACGGGTGGTAGATCACGTCCAGCACGCAGTCGGCCTTGGCCAGCTCCAGCGCCCGCGCGTCCAACACCCCCGCGGGCAGCGTCGACACCACGACGTCCGCCGCCGCCGCGGCGTCCGCGAGCGATATGCGGTCCAGCCGCTCGATGTGCACCCGCACCCCGACCCGCGCCGCCGTCTGCGCCGCGTCGCGCGCTCGCGCGGGCTCGCGCACCGCGATCGTCGCTTCGCCGATCCCCAGGTCCGCGAATGCCGCCAGGGTCGCGGCGGCGGTGCCGCCCGCCCCCAAGATCAGTCCACTGTGGCCAGTGGTGAAACCGCCCGCGCAGCGCAGCGCGCCAACAACTCCGTCGACATCGGTGCAGTCCGCGCGCCAGCTCCCGTCGGCGCGGTGCACCAAGGTGTTCGCCGCGCCGACGGCCGCGGCCCGCTCGCTGACCTCGCTCGCGACCCGCAGCGCCGCCCGCTTGCCGGGCATGGTCACCGACAGCCCGGCCCACTCCGGGCCGAGCCCGGCGACGAACTCCACCAGCCGATCCGCGTCGGCCTCCACCCGCTCGTAGGTCCAGTCGTGCAGACCGAGCGCGGCATAGGCGGCGCCGTGCAGCACCGGGGACAGCGAGTGCTCGATCGGCGAACCGAGCACCGCTGCCCGCCGCGGCTCAGAACGCGCCACGCGCCCGTGCCTCGTCGATGTAGGCATCGTGCTGTTCCGGGGTGTCGGCGAAGCAGGAGGTGCCGTCCGGATAGCACTTCACGAAGTACCGCCAGTTGCCCTCGACGGGCTGCTCCGCGGCGGCGACCGCCTCCTTGCTGACCGCCGAGATCGGGGTCGGTGGCAGGCCGTAGTTCTGGTAGGTGTTGTACGGGCCCGGCCGATCCCGGTCTTCTGGCCTGGTCAGCAGCGTCGGCTTGTCCAGCGGGTAGTTGATCGTGGAGTCCAGTCCGAGGTGCATGGTGGGCGGCGCCAAGCGGTTCTGGATCACCCGCGACACCTTCGGGAAGTCCTTGGTGATGCCTTCGCTCTGCACCAGCGACGAGATGATGAGCAGCTGGTACGGGCTGAAGCGGGTGCTCTCGGCGGCCTGCGGCAGCCCGGCGACCTCCAGTGCCGCGGCAGACCGGGTGACCACGTCGCGCAGCACGTTCTCCGCGCTCTCGCCCGGTTTCACGTCGTAGACGCCGGGCATGATCAGCCCTTCCAGCCGCCGCTTGGGTTCGGCCTTGGCGGCCTCCTCGACGGCCCACTGCGGCACACCGAGCGAAGCCAGATCGGCCGTCTCGGCGACCCGGTGCATCTCCTCCGGCGTGGTGCACTTGGCGTTGGCCCCGGCGCAGGTCGCTTCGGCGAGCCGCCGCAGGATGCCGGGGGTGTGCCCGCCGTCGGGCGCCAACTGGTCCTCCAGCCGCATGCCGCCGCGCACCTCAACCCGGCCGACCTTCGCGTCCATCGACAGGATGTGCGTCACGGCGGCGGCGCCGGACATCTTGTTGCGCATCAGGTAGTAACCCGGCTGAATGCTGTTGATCTGCCGGTTGTCCTCGGCGGCCTTGGTGAACGCCTTGGTGCTGGCGACCACGTCCTGCTGGGAGAGGGTGCGGCCGATGGCGCTGACGGTGTCACCGGACTTGACCTCGATCACGACGTCGCCGGTGCCCTCCCCGTCGTAGTCGTCGTAGGCGCCGATCTGCATGATCTGGCTGGCGCCGTAGAGCACGCCGACGCCGACCAGCAGCAGCACGAACAAGCTCGCCACCGCCGTCACGATCCGGCGCCGTTTGCGGCGGCGGAACCGTTCCGGATCCGGGGCGCGCCGCCGCCGCTCGCCGGGCTCGTCCGCGAACAGTCCGAGATCGTCGGTCACGAAAGTTCCTCTCGTGTCGTCTTCCCCCGGCCGTCCAACCATGCCTGCAGGATCTCCACCGCCGCCGCCTGATCCACCACGGCGCGCTGCTTCTTCCCCCGCACCCCGCGTTGCGACAGCATCCGGCTGGCCGTCACGGTGGTCAACCGCTCGTCGGCGAACCGCACCGGCACCGGTGCGATCCGTTCCGCGAGCGCCGCCCCGTAGGCCTGCGCCGATTCCGCTGCAGTTCCGTGCCGACCTGCCAGCGTCTTGGGCAGGCCGACCACGACTTCCACCACTTCGTGCTCGGCCACGAGCTCGGCCAGTTCACCGAGATCGCGACCGCCGTCGGCGTCCCGCTGCAAAGTGATCAGCGGGGTCGCCAGCATCGGGGCGGGGTCGCTGAGCGCGACACCGACCCGGACCGCACCTACGTCGACGCCGAGCCGACGCCCCGGTCCGGGATCCGCCTGCCGGTGCTCGTTCACCCGTCAGCCACCACCTGGTCCAGCGCCTTGCGCAGCGCCTCGATCGCCGCGGGGATCCCCGCCGGGTTCGAGCCGCCGCCCTGCGCCATGTCCGGCTTGCCGCCGCCGCGACCGCCGACCTCGCCCGCGAAGCCGGGCACCAGCTTGCCCGCCGCGATGCCCCTGTCCCGCGCCGCGTCGTTGGGGCCGACCACGAAGCTGACCTTCTGCTCGTCCGCCGAGAACAGCGCCACCACCGCTGGCCGGGCGCCGATCCGACCCCGGATCTCACCGACCAGGGCGCGCAGCGCGTTGCTGTCCACACCGTCGGGCACCTGCTCGGCCACCAGCGTCACACCGCGCACGTCGGTGCCCTTGTCGGCGAGCTCGCCAGCGGACCGCAGCACCTGGGCGGTGCGCAGCTGCTGCAGCTCCTTCTCGGCGCCGCGCAGCCGGGACACCACGCCCTGGATGCGTTCCGGCAGCTCCTCGGCGGGCACCTTGAACTGCTCGGCGAGCTGGCTGACCAGCAGGTGTTCCTTGCTGATGTAGCGCATCGCGTCCATGCCGACCAGCGCTTCGACGCGGTGCACACCGGATCCCACCGAGGAGTCGGCGACCAGCTTGACCACACCGAGGCGGGCGATGCTCGGCACGTGGGTGCCACCGCACAGCTCGCGGGAGTACTCGCCCATCTCCACGACCCGGACCCGGTCGCCGTACTTCTCGCCGAACAGCGCGACCGCACCGAGCTCCATGGCCCGGTCCATCGTCGTGGTGAAGTCGCGCACCTCGACGTCGGTCTGCAGGTAGTCGTTGACCTCGTCCTCGACCCCGGTGAGCACCTCAGCCGACACCGACGTCGGAACGGTGAAGTCGAAGCGCATCCGGCCCGGCGAGTTCAGCGAACCGGCCTGCGCGGCGCGTTTGCCGTAGGCACCGCGCACCGCCGCGTGCACCAGGTGCGTCGCGGAGTGCGAGCGCTCGATGGCGTGCCGACGCGCCACGTCCACGGCGGCCTCCAGCGTGGTGTCCACGCCGAGCTCACCTTCGACGACCTTGGCGCGGTGCACGAACAGGCCCGGCACGGCGCGCTGCACGTCGTGCACCTCGACCGCCACACCGGGGCCGACCAGCCGACCGGTGTCGGCGACCTGGCCACCGCCCTCGGCGTAGAACGGGGTGCGGTCCAGCACCAGCTCCACCTCGGTGCCCGCCGCGGCGGACTTCACCGGCTGGCCGTCCACCAGCAGGCCCAGCACCCGGCTGTGCGACTGCAGGTCGGTGTAGCCGAGGAACTCGGTGGTGCCGTGCTGGTCCAGCAGCGAGCGGTAGGTCGACAGGTCGCCGTGGCCGCTCTTGCGCGCCTTGGCGTCCTCCTTCGCCCGGCGGCGCTGCTCGGACATCAGGTTCCGGAAGCCCTGCTCGTCCACGGTCAGGCCCTGCTCGGCGGCCATCTCCAGGGTCAGGTCGATCGGGAAGCCGTAGGTGTCGTGCAGTTGGAAGGCCTTGTCCCCGGCGAGCTGCCGACCACCGGCCTGCTTGGTGTCGGACACCGCCATGTCGAAGATCTTCGAGCCCGCGGTCAGGGTGGCCCGGAAGGCGTCTTCCTCGTTGCGCATCACCGAGTCGATCCGGTCGAACTCGGTGACCAACTCCGGGTAGCTGGGCGCCATCGCGTCCCGCACGATCTTGCTGAACTCGCCGAGCACCGGCTCCTGCACGCCCAGCAGGCGGGTGGAACGGATGATGCGGCGCAGCAGTCGCCGCAGCACGTAGCCGCGGGCCTCGTTGCCGGGGGTGACGCCGTCCCCGATCAGCATCACGCCGGAGCGGGCGTGGTCGGCGATGACGCGGAAGCGCACGTCGTCGTCGTGGTTGGCGCCGTAGCTGCGGCCGGAGAGCTCCTCGGCCTTGGCGATCACCGGCCGGACCAGGTCGGTCTCGTAGACGTTCTCCACGCCCTGCAGCAGGCACGCCACCCGCTCGACGCCCATGCCGGTGTCGATGTTCTTGGTCGGCAGCTCGCCGATCGGCGGGTGGCCTTCCTTCGGCGGCAGCTCACCCCTGATGTCCTGCATGAACACCAGGTTCCAGATCTCGATGTAGCGGTCCTCGTCGGCGACCGGACCGCCCTCGCGCCCGTACTTGGGTCCGCGGTCGTAGTAGATCTCCGAGCTCGGCCCACCGGGGCCGGGCACGCCCATGTCCCAGTAGTTGTCCTTGGCGTCGCGGGCCTGGATCCGCTCGGCGGGCAGGCCGGTGATCTCCTGCCACAGTCCGGCGGCCTCGTCGTCGCCGTGGTAGACGGTGGCCCACAGCCGCGCCGGGTCGAGACCGTAGCCGCCGTCGGCCTGCGACTTGGTGATCAGGTCCCAGGCGTGCTCGATGGCGCCCGCCTTGAAGTAGTCGCCGAAGGAGAAGTTGCCCGCCATCTGGAAGAACGTGTTGTGCCGGGTGGTCTTGCCGACCTCGTCGATGTCGCCGGTGCGCACGCACTTCTGGATGCTGGTGGCGCGCGGGTAGGGCGCCGGGGCCTCGCCCAGGAAGTAGGGCTTGAACTGCACCATTCCGGCGTTGACGAACAGCAGCGTCGGGTCGTCCAGGATGAGCGAAGCGCTGGGCACCACGGTGTGGCCGCGGCTGCGGAAATGCTCGATGAACCGATCGTTGATCTCGTGGGTCTGCACGGTGAGTCCTCGGGAATTCAGGTAGCGGACACGGCTGCGGGTATCGGCGAACGGCTGGCGGCGCGGTGCGCCGACGTCAGCGGCCCGCCCGACGAGCTCGCCGCCCGCCTGCCGCGCCCGCGTCGGCGGGTGCCTCGATCCGGCGGAACTGCACGGTGTCGGCGCTGTCGACCACGTCCTGCAGCTCCTGCTCCCGCTCCTGCATGCCCGCGCGCACCTCGGCGCCGAACGAGCCGACCGCCCCGGCGAGCTCGCGAACCGCGCCGCCCAACTGCTCGGCCATGCCGCTCGGGGTCGCCTTCCGGGCAGTCTCGTTGAGCTTGCGAGCCAACGCGACTCCGGCCGCGACTCCGGCACCGAACCAGAACAGGCGCCTCACTTGCGCCCCCCTTTGCCCTTGCGGCGGAAGTGCCGACCAGCAGGCTCCTGCTGCCGCTTCCGGCGGGCTCGCAGCGCCTTGCTGACCCCGTAGGAGAAGGCCGCCGTCTTCACCAGTGGGCCACCCAGTGTAGCCGTGAACAGCGAGGACAACGCCGAGACGTTGCCGCTGATCGTCTTGGCGTTGGCGGTGATGCCGTCGACCCGTTCGAGCTGGGTGTTGACATGGTTGATCGTCGAGTTGGCGCCGGTGAACAGCGGATCGGAGTTCTCGTGCGCCTTGCGGATCGCGATGGTCGCCTCGTCCAGCGTGCGGCCGAGTTTGATCAGCGGGATAGCCAGCAGCACGACCAGCAACACGAACGCTCCGGCGGCGATCAGCGCGGCGATCTGCGTGGGCGTCACGTGCCCTCCCGTATGTCCACGTCATGTCCGTAGCACCGAGGTCGCAGACCCCGGTCTGTTGATCGTGCGTCAGGTTACCGGGGCCACCGCACGACACCCGCACCCGGTCGCGCCAGCGCGAGGCGGTGGGTACCCGGCCCGCGCCACCGGAGCGACCTGGTCAGGATTCGGGCGTGCGGTGAGCTGCCGGGCACCCGCGATCAGGGCCGGACCGGGGTGACCGGCTCGTTGCCGCTGAGGACCTCGACCACGTTGCGGGCGGCGAGTTCGGCCATCGCGGTGCGGGTTTCGGTGGTCGCCGAACCCAGGTGCGGCGCGACCACCACGTTGTCGAGATCGAGCAGGGCCGGTTCGACTTCCGGCTCGTGTTCGAAGACGTCCAGCGCCGCGCCACCGATCCGGCCCTCGCGCAGCGCCTCGGCCAGTGCCAGCTCGTCGACCACCGGCCCCCGGCTGGTGTTGACCAGCACCGCGGTGGACTTCATCGCCACGAGCGCTGATTCGTCGATCAAGTGCCGGGTCTGCTCGGTCAGCGGGCAGTGCAGGGACACCACGTCGGCGGTGCGCAGCAGCTCGTCCTGGGGCAGGAAACGGGCGTTCAGCTCCGCCTCCACCTCGCCTGCGGCGCGGCGCCTGCCGGTGTAGACGATGTCCATCCCGAACGCGCGGGCCCGCCGGGCCACGGCCTGGCCGATCGCGCCGAGCCCGACGATGCCGAGGGTCTTGCCCTGCAATCCGGTGCCGAGCATGAAGCCGAGGTGGAAGGTCCACGGCTGGCGGGCGCGCAGCAGCCGTTCGCCCTCGCCCAACCGGCGGGTGACCATCAGCAGCAGCCCGAGGGCGAGGTCGGCGGTCGCGTCGACCAGCACGCCGGGGGTGTTGGTGACGATGACGCCGCGCTCGGTCACCGCCGGGACGTCGATGTTGTCGTAGCCAACCGCGACGTTGGCCACCACCTGCAACCGCTCTCCGGCGGCGGTGATCACGTCGGCGTCGATGCGGTCGTGCAGCATGGCCACCAGCCCGTGCGCGCCGCGAACCGCTTCGTGCAGCTCGGCAACGGTCAGCGGTCGGTCCTGCGGGCAGACGTGCACCGCCCCGACCTCGCGCAGCATGTCCAGCGCCGACTCCGGCACCGACCGGGTGACCACGATCTGCTTGCCCTCCACCAGCGACCTCCTCGCGACGAATCCTCGCGAAATCTACCCCGCGACCCCGAGATCCCCGCCTGCCTGCGACGCGCCTCGCGCCCTTCGGGCCTCCGGCGCCCCAATACCGTGATCTCCGCAGGTGAGCACACCCTCCAGCGACGAACAGCAGCGGTCGTCGGCCACGAACCGACCAGGACGAAAAGGTCAAAACTCCGCACGGTGCAAGCAAAACTGTCACGCCGGACACATCCGCGGTGCGGAAGTGCCGGGCTCGGCTCAGTCCTCGCCGCGGATGATGCCGCGCAGCTTCGGGACGCGGTCGCCCAGCGTGCGCTCGGCGCCGCGGCCGGTCGGCTGGTAGTAGTCGCGTCCCACCAGCTCGTTCGGCGGGTACTGCTGGGCGAGCACGCCTTCCGGCTTGCTGTGCGGATACAGGTAGCCCGCGGCGTTGCCGAGCTTGCTCGCCCCGGCGTAGTGCCCGTCGCGCAGGTGCGGCGGCACCGGACCGCCCTTCCCGGCGCGCACGTCGCCCAGCGCCTCGTCGATCGCCGTGATCACCGCGTTCGACTTCGGCGCGGTGGCCAGGTGGATCGTGGCCTGCGCCAACGCGATCCGCCCCTCGGGCATCCCGATGAACTGCACCGCGTGCGCGGCGGCCACCGCAGTCTGCAGCGCGGTCGGATCGGCCATCCCGATGTCCTCGCTGGCGTGCACCACCAGTCGGCGTGCGATGAACCTCGGATCCTCGCCCGCCTCGACCATCCGGGCCAGGTAGTGCAGCGCAGCGTCCACATCGGACCCGCGGATCGACTTGATGAACGCGCTCGCCACGTCGTAGTGCTGGTCACCGCCCCGGTCGTAGAGCACCGCGGCGCGATCCACGGTGGCCTCCACGGTCGCCAGGTCGATCGCTGCCGCGCCGGTCGAGCTCGCCGACTCGGCCGCCGCCTCCAACGCGGTCAGCGCGCGCCGCGCATCGCCCCCGGCCAGCGCCACCAGGTGCGCTTCGGCCGCGTCGTCGAGGCGCAGCGCGCCGCCCAGACCGCGCTCCTCGCTGACCGCCCGGCGCAGCAGCGTGCGGATGTCCTCGTCGCCGAGGCTGCGCAGTTGCAACACCAACGATCGCGACAGCAGCGGCGCCACCACGGAGAAGAACGGGTTCTCCGTGGTGGCCGCCACAAGCAGCACGATGCGGTCCTCGACCGCACCGAGCAGCGCGTCCTGCTGGGTCTTGGAGAAGCGGTGGACCTCGTCGATGAACAGCACCGTCGACTCACCGGAGCGACCTAGTCGGCGACGCGCCTCCTCGATGACTGCGCGCACCTCCTTCACCCCGGACGACAGCGCGGAAAGGGCCGCGAACCGACGCCCGGTGGCCAGCGAGACGAGGTTGGCCAGGGTGGTCTTGCCGGTGCCGGGTGGGCCGTAGAGCAGCACCGATGCCGGTGCTGCTCCTTCGACCAGGCGGCGCAGCGGTGCCCCGGCCCCCAGCAGGTGCTGCTGGCCGACGACCTCGTCCAGTGAGCGGGGCCGCATCCGCACCGCCAGCGGCGCGTTCTCGGCCAGCCGCGCACCCGCGCGCGTCTCGGCGTCGGCGCCGAACAACCCGTCGTCGAACAGGGCATCACTCACGAAGACGACGCTACCCGGCACCCCCGACCAGTCAGCCCACCCGGGCGGGCAGGGCCACTTCGACGGTGCAGTCGCCGCGCCGACGCTGCGCCGCCCAGTGCTCGACCGCCTGGTGGCAGGCCCGGTCGAGGTGCCGGACCATCGTCAGGTCGAGGTGCACGTGCTTGCCGGTCGGCAGCTGTTCGAGGTGGTCCAGCAGCCTCGGCAGCCGCAGGAACGTCGCGTTGCCGCCCAGCTTGACCCACACGTGGTCGTCGCCGTGCTCGGCTCGAACCGACAGCCGGGACACCTCGATCGCGGTCTTGACGATGGCGACCGCCAGCCCGGTCAGGGTGCCGATCAGCAGGTCGGTGGCCACGATCGTGCCCGCGGTCAGCACCAGCACGAACGCCTCCGAGCGGTGTTCCCGCACCAGTGCGACGACCTGCCGCAGCTCCAACAGCTTCCAACCGGCCTGGATCAGCAGGGCGGCGAGCACGGCCGTCGGGATGAAGGCCAGCACCCCCGGCAGCAGCACCACGAACAGCAGCAGCCAGAACCCGTGCAGCACGCGGGAGAGCCTGGTCTTCGCACCGGCCTGCACGTTCGCGGCGCTGCGCACGATCACCGCGGTCATCGGCAGCGCCCCGAGCAGTCCGCAGACCGCGTTCCCGGCGCCCTGGGCGACGAGCTCCTTGTTGTACCGGGTCTTCGGGCGGTCGTGCATGCGGTCCACGGCGGCGGCGCTGAACAGGCTCTCCGCCGAGGCGATCAGCGCGAAGGTCAAGATCGACCCCAGCACGGCGGGGGTGACCAGCGCGCCCCAAGCTTCCGAGGTCGGCGGGTTCAGCGCCGCCAGCAGCGAGCCCACCTCGACCTTCTGCACCGGCAGCGCGAGCAACACCGCCGCCGCACTGGTCACCACGACCGCCAGCAGTGCACCGGGCACCACCCGCAACCGAGCCGGAGCCCGCTTCCAAGCCGCCATGATCACCAGCGCCGACACCGCCAGCACCAGCCCGCTGATGCCTTCCGGAGTGGTCGTCACCATGATCACCAGATCCGGGATTCCGGAGAACTTCGCCCAGGTGGACTCCGGCTGCGCGAGCCCGCCCACCGGGTAGATCTGGCCCAGGATGAGCACCAGCCCGATACCGGCGAGCATGCCCTGCACCACCGATGGCGAGATCGCCCGGAACCAGGTGCCCAACCGGCTCAGGCCCAGCACGATCTGCACGACGCCCGCGCCGAGCACGATCACGCCCAGCACCGCCAGGCCGTGCCGGTCGACCGCCGAGGCCACCAGCACCGTCAGGCCCGCCGCGGGCCCGCTGACCTGCATCGTGCTACCGGGCAGCAGGCCGACCACCAGCCCGCCGACGATGCCGGTGACGATGCCCAGTTCGGCGGGCACCCCGGAAGCAACGGCCACGCCGACGCACAGCGGCACGGCCACCAAGAACACCACCAGCGAAGCCCCCACATCGGCGCCGAAGGTCGGCGCGCTGGGCTTTCGGCGCGTGGGCCGAGCCGGATTGAGTTGAGCAGTCACAATGCCCTCCAAGGGCGAGTCAAGAATGCCGGGAAACAGGTATCGCGCCACGCACCACCGTGGTGCGGGCGTCGACCTGGCGAACGGGATTTACAGCGGCAGGAAGTCCGAGACGTCCGGGTCCTGCGGGCAGACGAAGGTCAGACCGGTGTCGATCTCGTAGAACCAGCCGTGCAGCCGCAGTTCACCCATGGCGAGCCGATCCCGGATGAATGGGTATTCACGCAGCGTCTGCAGCTGCGCCTGGATGTGCCGCTTGCTCTCGGCGCTGACGCTGGGGTCGCCCAGCTCGACGCCGGTCTGGCCATCGACGCCCAGCCAGGTCCGCAGCGCGGGAAGTTCCTCCATACCGCGTCCGGCGAGCGTCAATGCCGTGACCGCACCGCAGTACGAGTGCCCGCAGACGATGATCTCCGGTACGCGGAGCTGGAGCACCGCGTATTCGATGGTCGCCATTTCACTGGACGCCGAGTCCGGTGCGTATTCCGGAACCACATTGCCAGCGGTCCGCAGTTCGAACAGTTTCCCCGGTTCGGCGCCGGTGATCTGAGAGGGGATCACCCGCGAATCGGAGCAACCGATGAACAGGGCGGCCGGTTTCTGACCTGCGGCGAGCTGCCGTCGGCGGGCCTCGGAAAGGGTACTCGGGTGCTGTCGTGCGTGTCGCACGAAATGTTCGAAGCTCATTTTCGCCTCCTGATCGTCTGCTCGGAAAAATTTCGCGAGCGCACCGATCAGCGGCGGATGACCTGGAGTCCGGCAGGTGAATGTTTGAGCTTGGCGTAGCAGTGGTGCGGCGTGCTCCCGGATGCTGGGAGCACACCGACCTCCGTCTGGTCGTCGATATCGGTGGCGCGCTGCAGCTCTCGCGGCAGCAGCGCACGGCGATCTTCCTGCCCGTCTTGGGAACGTCGATGCAGCGCGATGCCGGGCAGGCGTTCGCGCAGCTTCTCGCAGTCCCGTCGCTCCTTGGTCTCGGACTTGGAATCCGCGGGGGCCCCGGTGCGCAGCAGCGTGCTGCCCTCGGCTTCCGAGTGCACCGGGCTGAGCACGGCGAGCACGACCGCGAAGAGCAGGAACAGCCCTGCCCTCGTGATCTGCCTAGCCTTGCCACGCACCGAATGCCTCCTGGAATTGAGCAGCCGATCCCCTTCCGGCGACATCGACGGTAGCGGGAAGAAGTAGCGAAACGCTGAACTCAAGGTATCTGACAACGGCGGTGGTAGCGCAAGTCGCAGATGCATCGATCTGTCGGGAAACAAATGAAGCTTTGTTAATACGACCCGGTTCGACCTGCGAATTCACCCGGTTGCCGGGTGGACACGGCTACCGCCGCTGCGGTGTGTAAACGATGTTCACTACGGAATGTGTCGAAACTGTGACAAGTATTACCGTATCGTGGGAGTTTGAAACATGTACCAATTTCACTCAGGCAACAGAGCCGAAACAACCGATCCTAGAGGACCCGATAGTGGTAACTGTGGGAGGGCTCGAAACCTAACGTTTCGTAACACCGCCGCGCACCGGGATTGTCCGCCTCGACCTGAAGGAAGAGCCGCGTCGCCCCGGCGGTCGATGCCCACCGGGCGCCCGCCCGCAGGACCGTGCTCGCGATGCCGAGCCGCCGCCAGCCCGGATGCGTGGCCATGCCGTAGATCCCGCACCAGCCCGCCGAGACGGCGAACATCCCGACACCGACCGGGACCCCGTCGTACCGGGCGATGGCGAACCGCACCGGCTGCGGCACCCGATCCAGGCTCGGTTCCGGCGTGCCCCCCACCGCCTCGGTGGCGACCAGCCAGGACGGTCGCGGGCTGGACTCCAACCGCACCTCGAAGGACTCGGCCGATGTCCCGGGCTCGATCCACGCGCAGTCGGCGAACATGGCCACCGTCGGCGCGATCGCGCGATAACCCCGCCCGGCCAGGAACGCATCCAGCTCGGCGTGCTGATCCAGCGGGCTGACCTGCACGATCGGCGCGATAGACCGCGCGGCGTAGAAGCTCTCCACACGCTCGACCGCCGCCGCAGGATCCGCGACGACCTCGGGTGGCAGCGCCGAGTTCGAGCGCTTGCGGTTGAGCTGTTCGCAATGCCGTAGCAGCCAACCGTCAACGCGCTCCACGGTGGCAGCAGGCCAGGTGTCGACGGCCGCCTGCTCGATCTCCAACTCGACGGAACCCACCACACGCCTCCAATGCATACCATGCAAAATCCCGCATATCGATACAAGCACGGTAGGCGTGACTGTTCAACACAATTACCGAGGCGATCTCGACCGCGAAGCACCGCCGCGGGCTCCCCGCGGACCCTGAGCCGAGGCGGCTACGAGGTTCGGAAGGCCGGGTACGGCAACAGGTGCAGCGCACCGGCGCCGAAGCGGTCCACCAGCGCGTCGACCAACTGGTTCGCGAACTCGGCGACATCGGCCATGCCCGCCTCTTCGGCGTCCGTGCGCAGGTGGCGCCACCGGTCGACCAGCGCCGTGCTGCGACGCGGCGAGGGCATGTGCAGGTCGATCGGCCGGTCCGTTTCGCCGGTGCGCGGCAGGAACCACCAGGTCGACACCCACACCCACAGCAGCTGGGCGTTGAACAGCCGGGGCATCAGCACCTCGTCGTCGTCCAGCTCCGGCCAGACCTCGGCGATCTCCGAACGCCACGTCGACAACATGCTCTGCGCCAGGTTCTCGGGCAGCGCGTACGAGCACCACGAGGACGGGAACGGGTACTGCAGGTACGCGGCGTCCATCGCGACATCGCGCACGCAGCCCCACTCGAAGTCCAGGAACCGCACCCCGTTGCCGGTCACCAAGCTGTTGTCCGGGCAGATGTCCGACGGGCTGAAAGACCGGTACCGGCTCGACTTCAGCAGTTCGCTGGCGCTGGTCAGCCGCTCGACCATGAGCGGCGGCGTGTCCACCCCGAGGATCTGCGCCAGCAGCTCCGGCAGCTCGGACACCGAGCGCACGATGTCGTCGGCGACCGGATCGGTCCACGACTTCGTGCCCAGGCGGCGCATCAGCGCGTCGAAGTCCGCCTCGCAACCGGCGGTGGTGCTGTGCAGGCGCCCCAGCGCCCGCGCCCACGCCAGCAGCGCCCGCTCGGCCACCCGGGGGTCGTCGGCGAACAGCACGTCGGCGAGGGTGGAACCCCGTCCGAGGTCTTCGAGCACCAGCAGGCGCGCGGCGGCGTCGTGCGCGATGAGTTCGGGGCCGACCCGAGCCTCCGGCGGCAGCGCCGTGGTGAGCTGGCAGCTCGCCGCCTCGTGCGCGAACGGATCCGAGCGAGCCTCCTCCGGGCACGCTCCGTAGTGCTTGACCACGACGGTCCGAGGCAGTTCGAACGGCGATTCGGCGATCCGCACCCGCATCACGACCGAGCGGTCACTGCCGCCGAGATCCTCCGCATCGGCAAGCCGGACCGGGGCTCCTGTCCGCTTGCTCAGCACAGCTTCCGCGGTCCCGACGGTGTCGGTCGCCTCCGTGCTGGCTGGGACACGAACCTCCGGGGGACCGGTGGTGATCTCCACGCTCATCGTCTCCAGACACTACCCCCACAACATGAACCCGAAAGGGCATGACCGGTCAAGTGACACACAACCGGTCAACACCCGTAATCGCAGCGTGTTCGCCCGAATACACCGCTCCCACCGCCGGTGAGCCCGAGCCGAACACACCCCTAGACGCTGACGGAATCGAACGTCGGCGACGTTGCACGGCGGCGAAGATTGCGCAACCGCATCTCACACCACCTCCCGCGTCGGCACCCGATCGCGTGCCCCCGCACGCCTGCGGCGCAGCACCAGGACCGCGGCGGCGGCGACCACGATGCCGACCAGGTTGACCAGCAACTGCGCGACCGAGCCCAGGCACTGGGCCCAGTCGCCGAGCGTCGCGGCCACCACCGCGTAGCCCGCGGCGGGCACCGTGGTGACCGAGATGAACACACCGACCAGCACCGCCGATTTCGCTGAGGTCAGTGACAGCATTCCGGCGGCACCGGCCAACAACGACACTATGAGTGACGACCAGCCGACTTGGTAGACGAACGCCACCTGGCTGTCGGGCGGCAAGGCGAGCCGGTCGATCAGACCGCCCCACTCACCGAGCAGCGCCGCTGCCGCGGTCACCACCATGGCCACCGGGAAGCCGACCGCCAGCGCCGCCGAGGCCCGCCGCACCAGCAGCCAGCGGCGGGACACCAGCCCGACGGCCAAGGCGGCCAGCGGCCCGAACTCGGGCCCGACCACCATCGCGCCGACGATCGTCACCGGTGAGTTGGTCACCACGCCGACCGCCGCGAGCACGCAGGCGATGGACAGGAACGCCAGGAACGTGCCGTTGAGCCGACATTCCTCACCGGTGCGGGCGATCAGCTCGTCCCAGACGACCGCGTCGTCACCCTCGCCGGGTGCTGCCTCCTCGGCACGCTCGGCGCGCTGGGACAGCGTGGTGCCCGCCTCGGTGATCGTCACCGCGCCGACCTCGGCCAACTCGGTGGCGCCGATCGCGGACAGCACGTCGTCGGCGGCCTCTCGCGCGAGGTCGACCTCGACGAGGTCACCCGGCGGATCGACCGCGCCGCCGCGCACCACCACCACGTGCGCCGCGCCCGGATGCGCCCGGACCTCGGCCAGCACGCCATCGGTGTACTCGGCCGGGCAGATGACTCGCAGGTGCAGCACTTGGCGTCCCGCTCCCGCTCAGCCCTGCTTCTCCACCACTCCGGGTGGGAACACCGAAATGCTCTGGTCGCCGACCTGGGCCGCCGGTTTGGCGTCGATCCCGGCTTCCTTGCGCTGCTCGATGGTGATCGGCGAGGGCGCCCCGGTCAGCGGGTCGAAACCGCCGCCGCTCTTGGGGAAGGCGATCACGTCGCGCAGCGAATCCGCACCGGCGAGCAGCATGCAGATCCGGTCCCAGCCGAAGGCGATACCGCCGTGCGGCGGCGGGCCGTACTTGAACGCCTCCAGCAGGAACCCGAACTTGTCCTGCGCCTGCTCCTGCGAGATGCCGAGCAGCTCGAACACCCGCTCCTGGATGTCGGAGCGGTGGATACGAATCGATCCGCCACCGATCTCGTTGCCGTTGCAGACGATGTCGTACGCCCAGGCCAGCGCGTGCTCGGGGTCCTGGTCGAAGGTGTCGACCCAGGCGGCGTTCGGCGAGGTGAACGGGTGGTGCACCGCGGTCCAGCGCCCGGTGCCGACCGCGACGTCGTCGGTCTCGTCCACCGGCTCGAACATCGGGGCGTCCACGACCCACACGAACGACCAGGCGTCGTGGTCGATCAGGCCGCCGCGTTCGGCGATCTCCAGCCGGGCCGCGCCGAGCAGTCCGCGCGCCGCCGAGCGCGGACCGGCGGCGAAGAACACGCAGTCGCCCGCGGCCGCGCCCACCGCCTTGGCCAGGCCGTCGCGCTCGCTGTCCGACAGGTTCTTGGCGACCGGGCCGGACAGCGTGCCATCAGCCCCGACGAGCACGTACGCCAGGCCCTTGTGGCCGCGCTGCTTGGCCCACTCCTGCCAGGCGTCGAGCTGCCGACGGGGCTGGTCGGCGCCCCCGGGCATCACGACCGCGCCGACGTAGGGCGCCTGGAACACCCGGAACGGGGTGTCCTTGAAGTACTCCGTCATCTCGGTGAGTTCGAGCCCGAAGCGCAGGTCCGGCTTGTCCGTGCCGTACCTGGCCATCGCCTCGGCGTAGGTCATCCGCGGGATCGGGCGCGGGATCTCGTGATCGACGAGCTTGCTCCACAGCCCGGCCAGGATCTCCTCGCCGAGCTCGATGACGTCGTCCTGTTCGACGAAGCTCATCTCGATGTCGAGCTGGGTGAACTCGGGCTGCCGGTCGGCGCGGAAGTCCTCGTCGCGGTAGCAGCGCGCGATCTGGAAGTAGCGCTCCAGGCCGCCGACCATCAGCAGCTGCTTGAACAGCTGCGGCGACTGCGGCAGCGCGTACCAGTTGCCGGGCTGCAGCCGGGCCGGGATCAGGAAGTCCCGGGCGCCTTCCGGCGTGGAGCGGGTCATCGTGGGGGTTTCGACCTCGACGAAGTCGCGGCCGTGCAGCACGTCCCGGGCGATCCGGTTGATCTCGCTGCGCATCCGCATGATCCGCGTGGGTTCGGCGCGCCGCAGGTCCAGGTAGCGGTGCTTGAGGCGGACTTCCTCGCCGACCTCCAGGTGCTCGTCCAGCGGGAACGGCAGCGGCGCGGCCTCGGAGAGCACTTCCAGCTCGCCCGCGGTCACCTCGATCTCGCCGGTGGCGATCTCCGGGTTCTCGTTGCCCGCCGGGCGGCGAATCACCTCACCGGTCACCTTGACGCAGAACTCGGCGCGCAGCCGGTGCGCCCGCTGCGCCATCTCGCCTTCGCGGAAGACCACCTGGGCGACGCCCGAAGCGTCGCGCAGATCGATGAAGATGACCCCGCCGTGATCGCGACGGCGCGCCACCCACCCGGTGAGGGTGACGGTCTGCCCGGCATGACCGGCGCGAAGCGATCCGGCCTCGTGCGTGCGCATCACGGGTACTGAGCTCCTTCTTCCGCTGTTCGGCGCTTGGCGGTGTGACGATGCTGCTGCCGCCGAGCTCGTCGCGCCCGGTGGACACGCAGGCTCAGCAGCCAGGAAGCGAGACATCAAGGCTAGCCAACGGGCACTGCCCCGCAGCGGGCAGGTGCCGCGGGTCCGGCCGCCACCCCAGCGCACGACCGGTGATCGCGACCGCCCCGATCGCACACCGGACCAGCGCGGATGCTCGCCCCGGTTCGCTCGTTCGCCAGAGCGACGCCAAATGGTCGATACCAATTTCGGCGCGGGTGGTCCACAATTCACCTGATTCCAAGCACGATCGACGATCAGGTGACGGCATTGTTTCGGCATCTGGGAGTTGATTCCCAGCCCGAAGTTCAGCCCAGTTCCTCCTTTAGTTGGAGGCACATACCGGAACTCGGTCGTTGCACAACATAGATCCACTGATTAGCGTAAGTCGGAATTCGGCGGACACGAGGAGTAACGATGACCGGCCCGAAAACCGAGGCTCGCCCGGCCGCCCACCCGGCCGTCCGCAGCGCGCAGCAAGGAGCGAACGCATTGTCGGCCGAACTCTCCGAACTACTCCGGACCGGTCCGTTCGAATCCGCCCTGCGCACCGCGATCCGCGCGAGCCGGTTGAGCCTGGAACGCATCCAGCACCGGCTGCGCGCCCGCGGCACCCCGGTCAGCATCACCGCGCTGAGCTACTGGCAGTCCGGACGTCGGCGCCCGGAGCGCCCCGACTCGCTGCTCGCCCTCCAGCAGTTGGAGCAGGTCCTGGGCGTGCCGGAGAGTTCGCTGTCGGCGCTGCTGGGACCACCCCGACCTCGCGGCCGCACCCGGCAGGCCCCGGCCGAAGCGCCGCCGCTGAGCGCGCTGTGGTCGGAGAACGAGTCGGCCGCCGAACTGCTCACCAAGATCGACACCAGTCACGACAGCAAGCTCGCCCGGCTCAGCCACCACGACGTGGTGCACGTCGACCAGCGCGGTGAACTGCGCAAAATCCGCACCCGCAAACTGGTCCGGGCCGAAACCAACGGCGTCGACCGCTGGGTGATCATGTTCGACGGCGCCTCGTCCAGCGAAACCCCGCCGATCATCCGCCCGATCCGGTCCTGCCGACTCGGCCAGGTGCTCACCGATCACGCCCGCGACCTGGTGGTGGCGGAGCTGCTGTTCGACCGGGCGCTGGCGCGCGGTGAGACGCTGCTGCTGGAGTACGAGATCATCGACCCCCCAACCGGACCGAACGAGGTCGAGCACAGCTTCTGCCGATTGTTCCGGCTACCCGTGCGGCAGTACGTGGTCGAGCTGCAGTTCGACCCCGCACACCCGCCGACCAGGTGCGAGAGCTACGTCGGGGATTCCACGACGCAGGAGGTGGAGCCGCCGAAGCACCTGACGGTGGACCAGTTCGGCCGCACCCACGCGGTGGCGCTGGACTTCGGCATGGGCGTCTTCGGCGTCCGGTGGCAGCCCGAGGAACAGCTGGGTTCCAGCACGTCTTCGCGCACCACAACGCGTTGACCCATTCCAGGGACGCGCAGGTCGAGCGACAGTACGGAAGGTAACCGGAAATCGGCGCCCTTCTCACCAAACGTTGAACTGCGAACGAGGCCGCTGGTGCTTTTACATTCCAGAAACCAGCCGTCACGTTCCGACACTGTTGAGACATCGTTTTCCTTACCATTGTCTTAAACCAATCGAAAATGATGTGCATTTCCCGAACCACCTTCTACGCACCAGTCTCCGCCTCTGCCGGGGGTCTCCGCCTCTGCCTGGCTCACAGCAGGCTGAGCTGACGCACTTCCTCCTCCTCGGCGGTGGACCGCGCGGAACCGGCCTCGACGTCGCGGAACTGCGGCATCCGGGACGATCCGATCCCGTGGCGGCGCTTCGCCTCCGCCACCAGGTCGAGCACCTCCCGCTGATAGGACTTCGGCAGGTAGGAGCCCTCCCGGTACAACCTGGCGGGACCACCAAATGCCCCCAAACCATCGGCGGGCGCCCGCATCCAAGCGACCTGACCCACCGCCTGTTCGCAGCGGACAACCCGGGGCCGATGGTCCAGTTGATGACCGGGTGCGGTCGACGGGCGCACCGGTTCGTCCTGGACAGCGAGAGCAAGAGGTCGACTGCCCGGAATGCCTGAAGTCGGCGCCGTGACCCGAGGACCGATCGTGCGCTACCTCGCCGACGGCCGCGCCCTGGTCGACCGCGCGAGCCTCGCCACACTCACCGGCCGATCGCCGCACACCATCCGCGCCCGCTGCCCCATCGCCGGCCACGCCGACGACGGCCGCGCCCTGTACGACGCCGAGCAGTGCGCCGCGACCCTCGCCACGATCCCCACCCGTAAACGCCGTCCACAGTTGACACCGCCCCGTCACAACCGAGATCATCCACGGAGACACCCCCGCCACCCTCGCACAGCACCTTGCCCACCGTTTCCGTCCCCGCCTGCCTACATCTTTCGTATCCTCCTGCTCATGGGGCACCGACAAGACGACAGCCACGAGCGGCACCGGGAAGACGACGCTCCCGACAAGATCGGGATCAACAACGAAATCTCAGGCGGACACTTCGAAGGGCCTGTAGGCCAATTCGGCCACGTTTACGGGAACGTGAACCTGAACCCCCCAAAAAGCCCCGAAGAAGCAGCCTTCCGTGCCCGATATATGGCAAAGATGCAGGAAGAGTGGGACGCCGAGGAGAGATTGCAGGCAGAGCAAGAGAGACGAAAGGCGGAGCAAGAAGAAATCGCGCACAGGCGCATCACGGCCTTGTTAGTGGTTCTCGCGACCCTCGTAGGCATCGTGGCCATCTCGGTGGCGATTGATCTCGCCATCAACTGAGGTCCTCTCCACGGTAAGAACCTCCGCCCACGAGTGACGTCTGGATGACCGCACCGGGGAGGTGACCTGATGACCGCCTCCCGCCCGGTCACCGAGCAGGAACGCGAGCGCGTCCGCGAACTGCACGCGCAGGGCAAGACCCGAAACGCCATCGCAAAAATCATGGGTCGCTCGCCTGGCACCATCAGCACCATCGCCCGCGAACTCGGGTTGGCGTTCGACCGGTCGGCCACCGCCGCAGCATCCGCCGCGAAGGCCGCCGACAACAAGGCCCGCCGCGTCGAGATCGCGCATCCGGCCACCGCGTGGGCCGCCGAACTGGTCGACGCGGATTCGTCGATCTCGACCGGCACCGCCCGGTTGACCGCGCAGTATGTGCCGAACGTGCGCCCGTCCCGAGCGTGGCGCGCGGTTCCGCAGCTGGCCCCGCTGGGCCGCAGCGACTTTGACGGCATTGAGGGTGTGCTTGACGCGCTCGACGAAACGTATTCGAGCTGGATGCGGGACATCCGCCTGGCGAAAGCCCGGCTGATCGTGCCCGAGTCCTACCTGGAGAACAACGGACCGGGCCAAGGCGCGTCGTTCGATGACGACCGGGAGTTGTTCACGCCCGTGAACACGCTCGGCCGAGCCGACAGCGACAATGGCATCACCGCCAACCAGTTCGCCATCCGGGTAGCCGAGCACCGCGACAGCGCGCAAGACCTCATCCGCACGGCGCTGCGCACGGCCGGGTACAGCCCGGCAACGTTCGGCGACCAAGACGGTGGAGCGCCGGTGACCGCAACCGAGATCGCCGCCCGTGAGCGGATCTCGGAGCGCACCCGCAACAAGAAGGCCCGATACTGGGCCGCTGGACTCGCGCGGATCACCGCGGCGTTGCTCGACGTCGACCAGGCTGTGTTCCGCAGCCCCGGTTCCGGCGGCGAGCTCCCGACGGTCGAGTTCCCCGACCGGGCACAGCCCGACCCGGAAGCGTTGGCGCGCACCGCGCAGTCGCTCTACGCGCCGAAGCCGCCTCGACCGAGGTACGGGTCCGCATGGTCCATCCCGACTGGGACGACCCCGCGGTGAACGCAGAAGTCGAACGCATCCGCGCCGAATCCGGCGCCACGCTGCCCGACCCCCGCGAGTTCCTGAGCGAAACCGCGGCGACCGGCGTTCCGTTAGTCGGCGAGTAGGAGAACCCTATGCCCTGGCCTGAAATCCGGCGCTTCGACGGCCTTAGCGCGAGCGAGACCCAGGCGGCGTTTGAAGGCTACCTGCCAGGAATGGCAGCACGCGGGCAAGCACATCGGCGGAGCTGCGCCAGCCGCCCACATGGTCGGCATCGGGAAGGGAGAAGAAGCTCGTTCCGGCTCGGTCGGCGAAGGTTCGCATCGGGTCGTGCCAGGGGTCGGCAGTACCCGCGTACATGAGCATCGGAACGCCGGTGTCCTCCAGTTCGACGTGCACCCCAGGCTCGTGCAAGAACGCCTCGAAGTTCGCACGGAGAGCCGCCGGGCCCACGGCATCGATCACGGCGGCCAACTCGGAATTGGCCCTGGCTCCCTGTTCCATCAACGGCCAGGGCTCGGTGTCGGCTGGCAGACCGAGCTGCCGGAGCATCGCCTCGACCGCCGAGCGGAACCCGTTGATCGGGTCGAAGCCACCGGCGACCAGCCGAGTAAGCCGCTCGGGGGCGTGCACCGCAACGGCGTAGCCCGTCAGAGCCCCCAGCGAGTAACCCCAAAAGGCCGCCCTGTCCGCGCCGAAATCATCGAGTACGGCTGTGACGTAATCGGCGCGTCGCGCCAACGAGTAGGCGGCCGGGTCCTGCGGAGCGTCGCTGGCGCCCAAGCCCAGTGGGTCGACGGCAATCACCGTATGGGTGGCCGCCAGCGTCGAGGTGTAACCGGCTCGGCTCCAGTGCTCGCCGATCTGGAACATGCCCGGATGCAAGACCAACGGGGGCCCGTCCCCGACGACTTCGTACGCGATCTTGAATCCGTTGCTGCGCGCGATGGGCACTGCCACTCCTCGCCGTCGATTCGCTCATCGAACCGGGCGACAACTGTACTCACAAGGCAGCTTCGATCTCCCCGTGACGAACAACACCACCATCGAGTCGGCCGATGAGTAGACGCCCCGTCCAGGGGTGATGGGTGGTGGGTGCGGTGGCGGTGGCGGTGAAACCTGACGAATTGGACAGGATCGCCGCCACCGTCGCCGCCCTCTACCGCGAAGCCGAAACCGCCCTCGCCCAACTCATCGCCCGCCACCTCGAAGGCGACCTAGACGCCGACCTACCGGCGCCGGTGTGGGCCGAACGGAAGTTGGCCGCCGTGCAGGCACTACGCCGCTCGGCGTCGGCGATCATCGCCGCGCTGCAAGCGGATTCGTCGGATGCCTTCCGCCGGGCGGCGGCGGATGCGTGGCGGGCCGGGTGGCGCTCCGCACTCGACGAGCTGGCCGCACGCTGGTTCCCGCGCTCCGGGCTGTCCGAGCAGGCACGGTCCGCCGCCGAGGAGGTGCCCGGCTTCGCCGCGGTCGAATCCCTCGCGGCAGCCGTGCACACCGACGTCGGCGAACGCTCCCGCAACATCCTGCGCGACGTACTCGACGCCTACCGAGCCGTGATCACCGCCGCCACCGCACGCATCGTCACCGGCGTCCAAACCCGCCGCCAAACCGCACAATCCGCGTGGCAACGGTTCATCGACCGTGGCATTGCTGGTTTCACGGACCGGTCGGGGCGCCGGTGGCGGCTGTCGTCCTACGTCGAGATGGCCACCCGCACCGTCGCCCAGCGAGCCGCGGTGCGGGCGCAGACCGACCGGTTGGCCGCTGCTGGTGTGCCGCTGGTGTACGTGTCCAATGCGCCGCAGGAATGCGCCTTGTGCCGCCCGTTCGAAGGCCGGATCTTGCGCACGACGCCCGGTCCGACCGGTGAGGTGCAGGTGCCGCACCAGATCACCGACGAACCCGTCACGGTCGAAATCGTCGACACGTTGGCAGGCGCGCAGTTGGCCGGGTTGTTTCACCCGAACTGCCGCCACAGCGTCTCCGCGTACCTGCCGGGCGTGACCCGACTACCAGCGCAGCCAACGGCCGACCGTGCCGGAGACCGAGCACGCCAACGACAGCGGCAGATCGAACGCACCATCCGCAAGTACAACTCCCGAGAGCTGCTGGCCCTGGACGACGAGTCGATCCGATCCGCACGGCGCAAGGCACGCCAGTGGCAGGCCGTGCTGCGCGCCTTCCTCGCCGAGCACCCGGAGCTGAAGCGGCTGCGGTACCGGGAACGTCCGGGCGCCGGAAACATCGCCATCGAGTCCACCCGGCCAACCGGTTCCGTCGGCCGCGCCATGCAGCCGCCGCTTGACCTGTAACCCCACTGCCCGGCCAGGTGTCGGGCGCACTTTCCCGGAAACCCAGGAGGTTCCCGCATGTCCGAAAACGCCACAACCGTTCCCGAGACACCGGCCGACGCGCCCGCCGCAGTCGAGACCGACGCCGGGCAGGAGCCAGAGGGTACCCAGAATGTGGGTACCCCTGCGGACGGCGACGAACTTGCGTCGCTCGATTCGGCTGCGCTGGCGAAGATGGTGCGCAAGCTGCGCGCTGAGAACGCCTCCGCACGCACCAACGCCAAGCAGCGGGACGAGTAGTAATCAGCGAGAAGCGCCCGCCCGGTATGTGTCATGCCGGACGGGCGCTTCTCGCTTTTGGGTAGCTGGCATCAGTATTGCCATACATGCCAGCGCGCGCCCGGCAGCACGACTACCAGGCGGGTGCCGGGGATTCTGATTCCACTGCAGGCGGCGACGCCGCTCGCCTTGACGGTCGCGGAGCTCGTCGACCCCGCGTCACAACAGAGTGAGCTGGCGCTCCCGATCCCGGTCCGCATCGGACTGCGGCGGATCATGCTGCTGTGTGCGGAAGTTCTCCGGTCGCTGCGGGTGCGCCAACCCATGACGACGCTTGGCCTCCTCCACCCGATGTGCGACTTCCC
Organism: Saccharopolyspora antiqui; assembly: GCF_052246905.1. NCBI lineage: Bacteria > Bacillati > Actinomycetota > Actinomycetes > Pseudonocardiales > Pseudonocardiaceae > Saccharopolyspora > Saccharopolyspora antiqui. The sequence goes on along the minus strand of NZ_JBQQBO010000023.1, from coordinate 67,022 downwards.
GCTGATACGACTTCGGGGTATACGCGCCGCGGCGGTAAAGCCGCTCATACAACGGCAGCAGTTCGGGCCGCTGACTGCGGAGCCACTCGTGGTACCACTCACGCGCACCCGGACGCAGATGCAGCACTATGGGCATCAGGCTCGTCGCCCCCGCCTCGGCGATCGCCGCCACCGTACGATCAATCTCGGCTGACGAGTCGCTGAGTCCGGGCAGGATCGGCGCCATCAAGACCGAGCACCCGATGCCCGCCTCGGCAAACCGTCGCACAACGTCGAGACGACGCAGCGGCGATGGCGCCCCCGGCTCCACTGCCCGCCACAAACCCTCATCGACCGACCCCACCGACACCGCCACCGAGACCCTGGCCCGCTGCGCAGCCTCCGTAATCAGATCCAAGTCCCGCAGGATCAGCGTCCCCTTGGTCAGGATCGAGAACGGGTTGGCGCGATCCCGCAGCGCCGCGATGATCTCCCGCGTCAGCCGGTAGCGCCCCTCGGCGCGCTGGTACGGGTCCGTGTTCGTGCCCATCGCGATCGCCTCACCGGTCCAACGCGGGCTGGCCAACTCCTTGCGCAGCAACGCCCCGGCGTTGACCTTGACGACAATCTTGCTGTCGAAGTCGTGCCCCGCGTCCAAGTCCAAATACGTGTGAGTCCGGCGGGCAAAACAATAAATGCAAGAATGGGTGCATCCTCTGTATGGATTCACCGTCCAACGAAACGGCACCTGCGACTCCCCCGGCACCCGGTTGATGATCGACTTCGCGTGGATCTCGATCGCGTATGCCTCTTCCGTGCCTGCTTCGATCGGCACCGGATCCGGCAGGCGCAGGCCAGCCCGCGGACGCTGCTCCGACGAACTACGGGCGCCTTCGGGCAAGCCCAGAGGAAGCTCCGGGGCGCTCGCGTCCCCTTTCGGCGGCACCACCCGCTGACGTTCCCACCGCATGACACCATTCGAACATTAATTCGATTCTGTGTCCAGCCGATGCGTCACTTCTACTAGGCTCGCGGGCATGCCAGACACGCAGTACGAAGACCTGCTCCGCCACGTGCTCGACACGGGGGCCCGCAAGGAGGACCGCACCGGCACGGGCACGCGGTCGATCTTCGGTCACCAGCTGCGCTACCCGCTGTCCGACGGCTTTCCGTTGATCACGACGAAGAAGGTCCACTTTCGCTCGATCGCGTATGAGCTGCTGTGGTTCCTGCGCGGCGACGCGAACGTCACGTGGCTGCGGGAGAACGGCGTCACGATCTGGGACGAGTGGGCGGCGCCGGATGGTGATCTCGGCCCGATCTACGGCGTGCAGTGGCGGTCGTGGCCGACCCCGGACGGCGGCCACGTTGACCAGATCAGCGAGGTGCTGCGCACGCTGCGTGAGAACCCCGACTCTCGGCGGATCATCGTGTCCGCGTGGAACGTCGCCGACATCCCGCGGATGGCGCTGCCGCCGTGCCACGCGTTCTTCCAGTTCTACGTCGCCGACGGCAAGCTCTCCTGCCAGCTGTACCAGCGCAGTGCGGACCTGTTCCTCGGCGTGCCGTTCAACATCGCGAGCTACGCGCTGCTGACGCACATGATCGCCGAGCAGGTGGGCCTCGGCGTCGGTGACTTCGTCTGGACCGGAGGCGACTGTCACATCTACGACAACCACGAGGACCAGGTTCGCACGCAGCTCGCACGCGAGGCGCGGCCGTTCCCCACGCTGAGCCTGAGGCCGGCGGACAGCCTGTTCGACTACACCTACGAGCACATCGCGTTCGACGGCTACGACCCGCACCCCGGCATCAAGGCACCGGTGGCGGTGTGATCGGGCTCGTCTGGGCGCAGTCGGCGAACGGCGTCATCGGCCGCGACGGCACGCTGCCGTGGCACCTGCCGGAGGACCTGAAGCACTTCCGCTCCCTGACCGCGGGCGCGACCGTGCTCATGGGCCGCCGCACATGGGAGTCGCTGCCGCCGCGGTTCCGGCCGCTGCCGGGCAGGCGCAATCTTGTGCTGTCGCGCACGCCGCAGGAGGGCGTGGAGACGTTCCCCGCACCACCGCAGGCGCTCGCCGCGGTGTCCGGGGACGTGTGGGTGATCGGCGGCGCGGCGGTGTATCGGGCGGCGCTACCGTTCGCGGACCGGATCGTGGTCACCGAGATCCGGGAGTTCTTCGAAGGTGACACGCACGCGCCGGACGTGGGGCGCTCACCGGACTCCGTTGGGCCGTGGCAGGAGTCGTCGACCGGGCTGCACTACCGATTCCTGACCTGGAACTGAGTTCAGCGACTGGGCTGGGAATCACCGGTCTGGGGTAAGGCGGCTGAACGTGAGGACCACCAGTCTGGGTCAGCCTGGCGGTGGGCAAAGTCCGGTGGGCAGAAGCTCGCGCCGCCCGGAATTGTCGGCAGTAGCCGTACTTCTAGGCTCGATCGGATAGGCAGCGTGAGTAGCGTTATGCACCAATCTCAACTGGGTAGCTGGCGTCAGTACCGGCAGGCGTGGCCGCAGCCCCGATAGGGGTTGATGGTCCACGCGAAAGGCACCTTCGACTGTCCGGGTACCCGGTTGATGATCGATTTCGCCTGGATCTCGATCGCGTAGGCCTCGGCCGTGCCAGCCTCGATCGGCACCGGATCCGGTAGGCGCAGACCCGCGCGCCCACCGGTCCGCGCCGGTTGCTCCGGCAGCGCGAGCGGCAGTTCCGGCACTTTCCCGGCGGGTGGGGTGATCCGTTGCTGTTCCCATCTCATGATTCGATTCGAACACATTTTCGAGATCATGTCGAGCAACAAAACCCAACGTCCACCTATCGTGGAAAACCGGCGACAGGGGTGCGTCTGGTCACCTGAGTGCACCCTCTGCGGGGGATATCGGGTGGGCAGTACGCATAATTGCGCGGTGACCGACCGCCCTTCCGCCGCCGAACCCCGTGAACCCGGCGGTGGCCACCGGGCTCGCCACCGCCGGGCAGCGGACCCCGACCAGGCGAACCCGGATCACCCGCCGCACCACGGACACGGGCACGGCCACGGGCACGGCCCGACCGAACCGGCATCCAAGCAGGTCAAACGAGTGCTCGCGGTGGCGCTGGTGCCCTTCGCGCTGGCCGCCGTAGTCGGTGTCCTGCTGCTCTACCCGTTCGGCCACCACCAGCGCACCGGCACCGATCTCGGCTTCGGCCAGTACCCGGTGAACGCCGAGGTCGTCTCCGCCGTCGCCGGATCGTGCACCCAGGACTCGACCGAGCAGGGCGGCTGCGTGCACCTCGGGGTGCGGATGCAGGACGGCCCGCGACCGGGCCAGACCATCCAGCAGGTGGTGCCGACCGACCCCGGCAGCCCGCGCTTCGCCGTCGGTGATCAGGTGGTCCTCAGCTACTCGGGATCCGATGCCGCCGACCCGACCGCCTACCAGGTCGTCGACTTCCAGCGCGGCACCCCGCTGCTCGTCCTGGCGCTGGTGTTCGCCGCGGCGGTGATCGTGCTCGGTCGCTGGCAGGGCTTCGCGGCGCTGATCGCCCTCGGGATCAGCCTCGCCGTGCTGATCGGCTTCGTGCTGCCCGCCATCCTCGCGGGCGAGGACCCGCTGCTGGTGGCCATCGTGGGCGCCGGGCTGATCATGTTCGTGGTGCTCTACCTGACGCACGGATTCTCCGCCCGGACTTCGACCGCGGTGCTCGGCACCCTGCTCAGCCTCGCGCTGATCGGCCTGCTCAGCGCGGTCTTCTCGGCGGCCACCAGCCTGACCGGGCTGGACGAGGACACCGCCAGCCTGATGGGCGTGCTGGGCGCTCCGATCGACGCGCGCGGCCTGCTGCTGGCCGGGATCGTGATCGGCGCGCTCGGCGTGCTCGACGACGTGACGGTGACCCAGACCAGTGCGGTGTGGGAGCTGCGCAGGGCCAACCCGGCGCTGTCCTGGCGGCAGCTCTACTCCGCGGGGCTGCGCATCGGCCGCGATCACGTGTCCTCGGCGGTCAACACCCTGGTCCTGGCGTACGCGGGCGCGGCGCTGCCGATGCTGCTCGCCTACACCCTCTCCGGCCGGACCTTCGGGCAGATCGTGAGTTCGCAGGCGGTGGCGCAGGAAGTGGTGCGCACCCTGGTCGGCAGCATCGGCCTGGTCGCCGCGGTGCCGATCACGACCGCGATCGCCGCCGCGGTGGCGAGCCGGGAACCCGCGCGGGTCATCCGGCGCGGCGGAAGCTCGGTCGCGGACCGGGTCGGCCGGGCAGCCGCCACCGGCTCGGAAGCTCCGACGGTGCGCAGGCGTCCGCCGGGGCGCAAGTCCAGTCGCTGATCGGGCTGTTCGGCGGGGTCGTCGTGCAGCAGACTGTCGACCATGCGAATGCCGTTACCCGATGTCGGCAGCGTGCTCGGCGTCCCCGGTCGGTTGCTGGGCGGTCTGGTCTTCGTCGGGGGCCTGGTGATCCGCGAAACCGGCGCCGTGCTCGCCGCGATCCACGCGTTGCCCAGACTGGTCGTGGCCCTGGACCGGCTCGCACCGGCGGCCGATTCGCTCGCGGCGCTCGCGGATACCCGCGACGCGCTCGACGAGATCGCCCACGGCGCCGAGCACCTCGCCCCCACCCTGGACCAGCTCCGCGTGCTGCACGAGCAGGTCGTGGCGCTGGCTTGCGACCTGCGCGCGCTGGAGCCGGAAATCCAGGACCTGGCGAAGACCACCGCTGCGCTGGACCGCTCGATCCGCGTGCTGGCGGGCGCGATCGGTCCGCTGCAGACCACCACCGAACGCGTCGGTCGGCTGGTGGACCGGCTACCGGAACGGCGCCGCCGCGCCGATCAGTGACCCGGTGTCCAATGACCCGGTGTCCAATGACCCGGTGCCCAATGACCCGGTGCCCAATGACCCGGTGTCCAATGACTCGGTGTCCAATGACTCGGTGCTCAGTGACCCGGTGCTCAGTGGCCCAGTGCGGCCACGAAGCGGGCGACCGCGTCGGGATGCAGCCGCTGCGCCATCCGGCCCGGCGGAGCAACCGATGCCAGCCGGTACAGCGGGCGGTCCGACGCCGCGTCCCCGCGCGCTTCGGACCGCAGTTGCGCCACGATCAGCTGGGAGAGCACCAGTCCTCGGGTATCGCCAGAGCCCGCCAAGGTGTCGGCCAACCGACGCAGCGCGTACACCCCGAGCTCCCGGCCGCCGGTACCCGCGTACATGGCCAGCGACACGCTGATCGCCTTGCCCTTGGGCGGCCCACCGACCAGCAGGTTCACCGTCCGCGCACCGCGCAGGTCGGTGACGAACAGGTCGAGGCGATCGGCGTTGCGCACCTCGACCACCCGGCTGCCCAACGCGCGGGCCACCAGCTCGCCGCCGCGCAACGCGATCGTCTTGCGCGACTCCGCGAAGGCCAGCAGCAGCAACGGGATCGCGACGATCGCCACGGTGGTGGCGAAGCCGATGGGGCCGGAGAACAAGCTGATGATGCCGCCGAGCGCCGCCGCGACGATCAGGCCCGCGATGGCGACGTTGCGGGCACGGGTCCGAATCGTCTTGCGATCCAGCAGATCCAGCGGAATCGTCTCGGTTTCGGTCATCTCGGTGGCTCCGCGACCGCGGCCCGGACGTCGTCCACCAACGTTTCCAGGGCCACCGCGCGCTGCTCGCCGCTGGCCAGTTCCTTCAACTGCGCACTACCGGTTTCGAGGTCCCGCTCGCCGAGCACCAGCGCGAACCGGGCACTGGAGCGGTCGGCCGCCTTCATCGCGCCCTTGAGGCCCTTCCCGCCGTAGGCCAAGTCGACGCGGACCCCGGCGGCCCGCAGCCCGCCCATGGCCACCACCAGGCGCCGCTTGGCTGCCTCGCCCAGCGGCACGCAGTACACGTCGCAGCGGGCCTGATCACCGACCGCGATTCCCTCGGCCTGGCAGGCCAGCAGCGTGCGGTCGACACCGAGACCGAACCCGACGCCGGAGAAATCCTGACCGCCGAGCTCGGCCATCAGCCCGTCGTAGCGGCCGCCGCCGCCGATCCCGGACTGCGCGCCGAGTCCATCGTGGACGAACTCGAAGGTGGTCTTGGTGTAGTAGTCCAGGCCGCGCACCATGCGGGGGTTCTCCACGAACGCCACGCCGAGGTCGATCAGGTACGCCTTGACCTGCTCGTAGTGCTCCTTCGCCTCGGCCGAGAGGTGGTCGACCATCAGCGGCGCGTCGGCGACCAGCTCCTGCACCTCGGGCCGCTTGTCGTCGAGCACCCGCAGCGGGTTGAGCTCGGCGCGACGCCGGGTCTCGGCGTCCAGCGGCAGGCCGCGCAGGAAGTCCTGCAGCTTCGCGCGGTACGCCGGGCGGCAGGTGTTGTCGCCCAGCGAGGTGATCTCGACGCGGTGCCCGGTCAGCCCCAGCCGCCGGTAGCCCTCGTCGGCGATCGCGATGACCTCGGCGTCCAGCGCCGGGTCGTCGACCCCGATCGCCTCCACGCCGACCTGCTGCAACTGCCGGTACCGCCCGGCCTGCGGCCGCTCGTAGCGGAAGAACGCGCCGCCGTAGTAGAGCTTCACCGGCAGCTGGCCGCGGTCCAGCCCGTTCTCGATGACCGAGCGCATCACGCCCGCGGTGCCTTCCGGGCGCAACGTCACGGACCGGCCGCCGCGGTCGGCGAAGGTGTACATCTCCTTGGTGACCACGTCGGTGGACTCCCCGACGCCGCGGGCGAACAGCGTGGTGTCCTCGAACAGCGGCAGCTCGATGTAGCCGTAACCGGCGCGGCGCGCGGCATCGGCCAGGGTGTCCCGGACCGCCAGGAAACCGGCCGATTCCGGCGGGTAGTACTCCGGGATGCCCTTGGGTGCGTTGAACGTGCTCATGGGTGGTGGTTCAGTCCTCGGCCAGGTTGGTCTCATCAGGAAAGTGGGGCGTCGGAAGTCGGCAGGCCCTGCAGGAACGGGTTGCCCGCGCGTTCGCGCCCGATGGTGGTGGTCGGTCCGTGGCCCGGCAGCACGACGATCTCGTCGTCCAGCGGCAGCACCTTGGTGCTCAGCGACTCCAGCATCCGGCTGTGGTCGCCGCCGGGCAGATCGGTGCGCCCGATGGCTCCGGCGAAGAGGGTGTCGCCGGACAGCAGCAGCTGTCCACCCTCCTCGGTCCCGATGCCGAACAGCACCGATCCGCCGGTATGGCCCGGGGTGTGCGTGACCTCGAAGCGCAGTCCGGCGACCTCCAGCACATCCCCCTCGGCGAGGTCGCGGACGTCGGTGGGAGCGGCCATCGCCGGACCGTCGCCGAACAGCTGCCGACCAGCCGGGCCGAGCGCGGCCCCGGGATCGGTGAGCATGAACTGGTCAGCGGGGTGGAGGTAGGCCGGTACGTCGTACGCGGCGCACACCTCACCAGCGGAGAAGACGTGGTCGAAGTGCCCGTGGGTGAGCAGCACCGCCGCAGGTGCCAGGCGGTGCTCGCGCAGCTGTTCGTCCAACGGCGGCACGGCGTCCTGGCCCGGATCCACCACGACGCAGGGCTCGCCTTCCCCGCGTGCGAGCACGTAGCAGTTCGCCTGCAGCGGTCCTACCGGGAACCCGAGGACAAGCACGAGGTGCGACCTTTCGTCGGACGACACCCGATGGTGCCGGTCGGCTGCCCTCCAGATTATCGTCCCGCCCACGTGGGCCTTCGCGCGCCGCACGCACAATCCGCAGGCTCTCAGGAACCGCTCGCGGGCCACCCAATAAACTCCCCGCGACAACATCAGACCCACCGCATCCGGGGAGGGAGCAGGTGCCCAGCAACGAACAACGTCGCCAGGCGGCCAAGCGGAAGCTCGAACGCCAGTTGGAGCGCCGCGCAGAGCAGGCCAAGCGACGCCGGATGATCACCATGGGCACGACGATCGTCGTGGTCATCGCGGCTGTGGTGGGTGTCTTCTACCTCACCCGCACCGGTGGGGAGTCGGCCGCGCAGCCGCAGGCACCCACCGAACTCGCACTGCCGCCGGTGCGGCCGACGCCGCTGCCGGACCCGGTCTCCTGCCAGTACCGGCCGGACGGCGAGGCGAGCAAGCCGGTGCAGCCACCCGCCAACGGCGAGGTGTCGTCCAAGGGAACGGTGCAGGCCACCATCGACACCAGCCAGGGCGCGATCCCGCTGACGCTCGACCGGGCCCTGGCGCCGTGCACCGTGAACAGCTTCATCAGCCTGGCCAAGCAGGGTTTCTACAACCAGACCGACTGCCACCGGATCGGTACCGAGGGCCTGCAGATGCTGCAGTGCGGTGACCCGACCGGCCAGGGCAGCGGCGGGCCGGGCTACGCCTTCGACGACGAGACCTTCCCGGAGCTGCAGTACGGGCGCGGCTACCTCGCGATGGCCAACTCCGGGCCGAACACCAACGGAAGCCAGTTCTTCATGGTCTTCGGCGATGCTCCGCTGTCGCCGGACTACACGGTTTTCGGCACGATCTCCGAGGAGGGCCTGAAGGTCATCGACACCATCGCCCGCGCCGGCCACGACGGCGCGTTCGAGCCGTCGCCGGGTGGTGGCCACCCGAACCTGAAGGTCACCTTCAACAAGGTCGAAGTCCAGGCCTGACCGTTCGAGCAAGAGGGGCGCTGCCTACCGGCGGCGCCCCTCTTGCTGCTGCTTGGCGAGAAATCGCGCGGGTCAGGCCGCGGAGGTCACGCGGTAGACGTCGTAGACGCCTTCGATGTTGCGGACCGCTTTGAGGACGTGGCCCAGGTGCTTCGGGTCGCCCATCTCGAAGGAGAAGCGGCTGACCGCCACCCGGTCCTTCGAGGTCGTGACCGACGCCGACAGGATGTTCACCCGCTCGTCGGCCAGCACCTTGGTGACATCGGAGAGCAACCGGTGTCGATCGAGCGCTTCCACCTGGATCGCGACCAGGAACACCGACGACGCCGAAGGCGCCCAGTACACCTCGACCAGCCGCTCCGGGGTGCTGCGCAGGTCGTCGGCGTTGGTGCAGTCGGTGCGGTGCACGCTGACCCAGCCGCCGCGGGTCACGAAGCCCAGGATCTCGTCACCGGGTACCGGCGTGCAGCAGCGCGCCAGCTTCGCCCACACGTCACCGGCGTCCTTGACCACCACACCGGAGTCGCCGCTGCTGCGGCGCTTGCCGCGCAACGTCGACGGGGTGGAGCGCTCCGCGATCTCGTCCTCGGCCTGTTCGGTGCCGCCGATGAACGCCACCAGCCGCTGCACCAAGTGCTGCGCCGACAGCTGCTTCTCGCCCACCGCCGCGTAGAGCCCGGTGACGTCGACGTAGTGCAGTTCGCGGGCCACCGCGCCGAGGGTTTCGGCCGACACCAGGCGCTGCACCGGTAGCCCGAGTCGCCGGATCTCCTTGGCGATCAGCTCCTTGCCGGATTCGATCGCCTCTTCGCGGCGCTCCTTGGCGAACCACTGCTTGATCTTGGCCTTGGCCCGCGGCGAAGCCACGAACGACAGCCAGTCCCGGCTCGGGCCCGAGCCCTCCGCCTTGGAGGTGAAGATCTCGACGACCTCGCCGTTCTCCAGCTTGCGTTCCAGCGCCACCAACCGGCCGTTGACGCGGGCGCCGATGCAGCGGTGGCCGACCTCGGTGTGCACCGCGTAGGCGAAGTCCACCGGCGTCGAACCGGATGGCAGCGTGATCACATCGCCCTTCGGCGTGAAGACGAAGATCTCCCTGGTCGCCAGGTCGTAGCGCAGCGACTCCAGGAACTCGCCCGGATCGGCGGCCTCCCGCTGCCAGTCGAGCAGCTGCCGCATCCACGCCATCTCGTCGACCTCGACGGCGGACTGCCCGCCGCTGCCGTTGCGGCCCTTGGTCTCCTTGTACCGCCAGTGCGCCGCGATGCCGTACTCGGCGGTGCGGTGCATCTCGTGGGTGCGGATCTGCACCTCCAGCGGCTTGCCCTCCGGGCCGATCACGGTGGTGTGCAGCGACTGGTACACGCCGAAGCGGGGCTGGGCGATGTAGTCCTTGAACCGGCCGGGCATCGGCTGCCACAGCGCGTGCACCACGCCCATCGCCGCATAGCAGTCGCGCACCTCGTCGACCAGGATCCGCACGCCCACCAGGTCGTGGATGTCGTCGAAGTCGCGACCCCGCACGATCATCTTCTGGTGGATGGAGTAGTAGTGCTTGGGGCGGCCCTCCACCTTCGCGGCCAGCCGGGCGGCGTCGAGCTGCTGCGACAGCTCGTCGATCACGGTGCGCAGGTAGGTGTCGCGGGACGGCGCCCGGTTGGCGACCAGGCGCACGATCTCGTCGTACTTCTTGGGCTGCAGGATGGCGAACGCCAGGTCCTCCAGCTCCCACTTGACCGTCGCCATGCCCAGCCGGTGCGCCAGCGGGGCGAGCACTTCGAGGGTCTCCCGCGCCTTGCGGGCCTGCTTCTCCGGCGGCAGGAAGCGCATGGTGCGCATGTTGTGCAGCCGGTCGGCGAGCTTGATCACCAGCACTCGCGGATCGCGGGCCATCGCGATGATCATCTTGCGGATGGTCTCGGCTTCGGCGGCTGCCCCCAGCTTGACCTTGTCCAGCTTGGTCACGCCGTCGACCAGGTGCGCCACCTCCTCGCCGAATTCGGCGCCGAGCTTCTCCAGCGCGTAGTCGGTGTCCTCGACGGTGTCGTGCAGCAGCCCGGCCACCAGCGTGGTGGTGTCCATGCCCAGTTCGGCGAGGATCGTCGCGACCGCGAGCGGGTGCGTGATGTAGGGGTCACCGGATTTGCGCTGCTGGCTGCGGTGCCGCTCCTCGGCGACGTCGTAGGCGCGCTGCAACAGCGCGAGATCGGCCTGCGGGTGCAGCTCGCGGTGCACGGTGGCCAGCGGTTCGAGCACCTGCTTGACCTGGGCGGCCCGCTGCGCCGTGATCCTCCTGGCCAGCCGGGCGCGGACGCGACGGGTCGCGGAGGCCGCACGCGGCTCGGCAACCGGGTCGGCTGCCGTAGCAGGGGATTCGACGTGTTGGCTCACCGCACGCTCCCGGGCTCAGGTGTTGCATTCGTCCCAGGTCCGGGGGACCCGGACACTGAGAATAACGCCATCGGGGCAGCGGACCTTCCCAGGTACGACTGTGATACGCCCAGCGGTCACCTGACCCTGCCGAGAGCCCGCCGCACTTCACCCGGACCGATCAACATCCATTTCCGCATCGCGGAGTCACGTCGTCCGCACTGTCGGTTTTGCCTGGAATCGGCGGGGGTTTTGCCGGGTTCTCGGCGTCGGTTCGTGTCGATCCTTGGGCTTGTTCCGGATGCCACTGCGGGTCGCGGTGGTGGCGATTTCGCGAGAAATCGCACTTCCCGTGGGGAGCAACGACGGAACCTCGGGCAAAACAGCAGCACAGATCGGGCAGAACTGGTGGTTTCCGGGCTTCAGGCGGTCAGGCTCGGAGGAGGGCTCGGACGGTTTCGCCCATGATCTTGTCCCGGCCTTCGAGCGCGGTCAGTTCGAGGACGACGGCCGCCGCCGCGACATCCGCACCGGCCTGCCGGATCAGGCGGCAGGCCGCGCCCAGGGTGCCGCCGGTGGCCAGCACGTCGTCGACGACCAGCACCCGCTGGCCCGGTCGCAGCGTGTCGGCTGGGAGTTCCAGGGTGGCCCGGCCGTATTCCAGGGTGTAGTCGACCCGATCCGCCACCACCGGCAGCTTGCCGGGCTTGCGCAGCCCCACCACCCCGGTGCCGAACGCCTGCGCCACCGCGGCGCCCACCAGGAAACCGCGCGCCTCGACCCCGGCCACCACGTCGAACTCGCAGTCCCGCCCCAGCGCTGTCACCACGGCACCCAATCCGGCGCCGTCGGCCAGCAGCGGGCTGATGTCGCGGAACAGCACTCCCGGTTCCGGGAAGTCCGGTACTTCGCGGATCAGCGCGGCGGCCTGCCGCAGCGCGTGATCGGTTTCGTCGGTGACCTGCACGGAAATGGCCGGGTCCTCCGTCGATGCCATCAACGCCGCCGCTTCCCGGTCGGACGTCCCGTCTTGCCAGCGGGACGGCTCGGGCGGCGCGCGGGACCCGCACCGGAGCCAGCGGCCACCGCGTGCTTCGGCTCCGCCACGGCGTCTTCCCCGGCGGCCTTGGCGGTGGCCCGCTCGCGGCGCTGCCACACCTTGGCGGCGTGGTCGCGGAACCTCGCGTCGCGGCCGCGCATCTTGAAGTCCACCAGCAACGGCGTGGCCAGCAGGATCGACGACACCACACCGGTGAGCATGCCGACCAACTGCACCAGCGCCAGGTCGCGCAGCACGCCGACGCCGAGCATCCCGGCGCCCACCACCAGCAGCCCGATCACCGGCAGCAGCGCGATCAGCGCGGTGTTGATCGAGCGCATCAGGGTCTGGTTGACCGCCAGGTTGGCCGCTTCGTCGTAGGTCCGGCGGGTGAGTCCGAGCAGGCCGCGGGTGTTCTCCTTGACCTTGTCGAAGACCACCACCGTGTCGTACAGCGAGAACCCGAGGATGGTCAGCAGGCCGATGACGGTGCTCGGCGTGACCTCGAAACCGACCAGCGAGTAGACCCCGGCGGTCACCACCACGTCGTGCAGCAGCGCGATCAGCGCTGCGACCGCCATCCACTTCTCGAAGTAGAACGCCAGGAAGATCGTGACCAGCACCAGGAACACGACGAGAGCGATCAACGCCTGCTGGGTGATCTCGCCACCCCAGGTACCGCTGACCGCGCTGTCGCTGATCACCTGCTGGCTCGGCCGACCCTGCGCGTCCAGCGGCTGCACCTCGTTGAACAGCGACTGCTTGACGGCGGCCACCTGGTCCGGGGTCAGCGACGAGGAGCGGATCTGGATGCTCTGGTTGGCCCCGGCGCCCGCGATCTGCACCGTCTCGGCGCGATGGCCCAGCGCGTCTTGGAACGCGTCCTGCACCTGGTCGGTGTGGATCGGGCCCTGGGCGCCGACCGCGGGCAACTGGATCTTGGTGCCGCCGTCGAAGTCGATGCCGAGGTTGAAGCCCTTGATGCCGATCGCACCGAGGCACACCAGCACCAGCAGACCCAGCGCCACGTACCACCGGATGCGCTTGCCGATGATGTTGAAGGCCCCGGTGCCGGTGTAGAGGCGGTGGAAGACGCTGCCACGTCGGGCGTCTTCGATACCTGGAGTCGTCACCTTCACGCCTCCTTGGCGGTGGTCGCGGCGGCCTTGCGGGCGGCCCGGTACTGGTCACCGAGCCGTTGCACCGCTCCCAGACCGGAGACCGAGGGCTTGGACAGGAACTTGTTCTTCGAGGCCATCGCCACCAGCGGGTGCGTGACGAGGAAGACCACGACCAGGTCCAGCACCGTCGACATGCCCAGGGTGAAGGCGAAGCCCTTCACCTGGCCGACGGCGAGGATGTAGAGCACGGCGGCGGCCAGGAAGCTGACCGCGTCGGCGGACAGGATCGTGCGCCGGGCCCGCAGCCAGGCCCGCGGCACCGCCGAGCGGAACGTGCGGCCCTCCCGTATCTCGTCCTTGAGCCGTTCGAAGAACACGATGAACGAGTCGGCGGTGATGCCGATGGCCACGATGAACCCGGCCACGCCTGCGAGGTCGAGGGTGAATCCGACCCAGCGGCCGAGCAGCACCAGCACCGCGAAAACCACACCGCCGGAGAGCACCAGCGACAGGATGGTCAGGATGCCCAGCAGCCGGTAGTAGAGCAGGCAGTACACCGCGACCAGCACCAGGCCGAGGCCACCGGCGATCAGCCCGGCCTCCAGCGACGCGACGCCGAGGGTTGCCGAAACCGTCTCGGCCTCCGACTGGTCGAAGGCCAGCGGCAGCGACCCGTACTTGAGGACGTCGGCCAGGTCGGTCGCGCTCTGCTGGTTGAACTGACCGTTGATCTGCGCGTTGCCGCCCAGCAGGGCCTGCTGGATCTGCGGCGCCGACACCACCTCGGTGTCCAGCACGAACGCGGCCTGCTGGCCGACGTTGGCCGAGGTGAAGTCGGCCCAGGTCTTGGCCCCGGCGCTCTTGAAGTCCAGCGACACCGTCCAGCCCGGCTCGCCCGCCTGCGGCTGCGGCGGCACGGCCTGGGCGTTGGCGATCTCCTTGCCCTCCAGGAACACCGGATCCAGCAGGTACTTCTGCTGGCCCTCCCGGTCGCAGGTCACCAGGGGCTTGGTCGGGTCGTCGTTGCCGCGCAGCGGATCCTCGGCAGCGCAGTTCAGCGTCTGGAGCGCCTGCATCTGCACGTTCGGATCGGTGCTCTGCCGGAGGGCCTTCGCCTCGTCGATCGCCCGCTGCTGGTCGCCAGGGCCCAACTGCTGAGGCGCCGCCTGCGGGGTGGTGCCAGCCGGCGTCGGCGTCGCGGGCACCGCGTTGACGACCTTGCGGAAGGTCAACTCGGCGGTCTGCCCCAACTGCTTGGCCTGCTCGCCGCCCTCGCCGGGCACGGTGATCACCAGGTTGTTGCCGTCGCGGGTCACTTCGGAACCGCTGACCCCCATGCCGTTGACCCGCGTCTCGATGATCTGCCGGGCCTGGTTCAGCGACTCGTTGGTGGGCGGCTGGCCGGTCGGGGTGCGAGCGGTCAACGTGACCCGGGTGCCGCCCTGGAGGTCGATCCCGAGCTTCGGGTGCGGCTTGCCATCGCCGGTGAAGAACACCAGTGCGTACAGCGCAACCACGATCAGCGCGAAGATCGCGAGATAACGCCCTGGGCGGAGCTGCCCGGCCGGAGGTGCCACGGTGCGTCTGTCTCCTGTCCACGGTCTTGATGGAGTGCACGGATTGGTTCGCGCAAGCGATCAGCGCAACCGCGGACGCCGCTTGCCCGACGCCAAACGTAGCGCTGGAACCACCGACGTTGCCCAACCGGCGGATCTCATGGCGATCATTCGCCACCCTGCGGGGCGGCGGATCACCTCGGTCCGCAGTCCAGTCTGACAGGCCCGGTGCGGACATCACCGCCCCGGGTGGCAACCGCGCACTGATCCACGAACACGCACGGACGCGGGCCCGGAAGCGGTCTCCGGTGCCCGCGTCGCGACCTGGGCGGTGGCGACCCCCACCCGCCAGGCGCCGACGCGCGGCACCCGGTGGTGCGGGATCGTCCCGCCGGGCCTCAGTTGGCCTTCTGCTTCTCGATCGGCTCGGCCACCTCGGCCTTCGACTCGGTGGTGTCGGAGGTGGTGGCCTCGACCTCGGCCGGGGTCTCCGCCTTCTCGTCGACCGACTCCGCCTGCTCCGCCGACTCGGTGGCCGGGGCGCTGTCGGTGTTGACCTTCTCGCGGACCGCGGCACGCACCCAGGTGGTGGTCATGCCGGGAGCGATCTCCAGGTCGATCGAGTCGTCGTTGGTGGCGACGACGGTGCCGAACACGCCGGAGGTGGTCATCACCCGGTCGCCGGGCGTGATCGAGTTCTGCAGCTTCTGCTGCTCAGCCACGGCGCGCTTCTGCTTGCGCGCCTGCAGGAACAGCGGCACCGCCAGCAGGACGATCAGCAGCGGAAGGATCAGGGATTGGAGGTCCATCTTGCTCCGTTCAGCGGACGCTTCGGGGCCCAGCCCGCAGCACTGCGCCCGAATTGTTCGGATGTTCAAGCCCCAGTGTGCCAGGTCAACTCGGGTTGACGTCCTCCCCCGCTGGGAAACAGGAGAGTCTCCACGGCCCGCAGGTGCGCTCCGCGAGTGGTTCGCGGACCGCCTGCCCACTGCTCGCGGGAGATGCGGTTCGTGCTGCCGCGCTGCACACCACCGCCTCCGGCGGTGTCACCTCGCGCGGTTCGGTTGCCACCGAACGAGACGTGAGGAGGATAACGTCACGCGGCAAGTACGGACCAGCACCCCGACCACGAGCCGGCCGCTGGGCGAAACACACAGTATCGGCGAATGGTCACCATTCGATCTACTCGTCGAAAAGACCTGGCGGCGGCTCGCCGGGCGCGTGCTGCGGTGGCGTGAGCCCCAGGTGCCGCCACGCGGCCACCGTGGCGACCCGGCCGCGCGGGGTGCGGGCGAGCAGCCCGGCGCGCACCAGGTAGGGCTCGCAGACCTCTTCGACGGTGGTGGACTCCTCGCCGACCGCGACCGCCAGCGTCGAAATCCCCACCGGACCGCCGTGGAAGGACTTGATCAGCGCCCCGAGCACGGCCCGGTCCAGCCGGTCCAGGCCGAGCTCGTCGACGTCGTAGACCTCCAGCGCGGCCTGTGCGATCTCGCGGTTGACGGCGCCGTCGGCCCGGACCTCCGCGTAGTCGCGGACCCGCCGCAGCAGCCGGTTGGCGATTCGCGGCGTGCCCCGGGATCGACCGGCGATTTCGGTGGCCCCGTCGTCGCGCAGGTCCACGCCCAGGATCCCGGCCGAGCGGCGCACCACCAGCTCCAGCTCGTCCGGGGTGTAGAACTCCATGTGCGCGGTGAAGCCGAACCGGTCGCGCAGCGGTCCGGTCAGCGCACCGGACCGGGTGGTGGCCCCGACCAGCGTGAACGGGGCCAGCTCCAGCGGGATGCTGGTGGCGCCGGGCCCCTTGCCGACCACGATGTCCACCCGGTAGTCCTCCATCGCCAGGTAGAGCATCTCCTCGGCGGGGCGGGCGATCCGGTGGATCTCGTCGATGAACAGCACGTCGCCCTCGGCCAGGTTGGACAGCATCGCCGCCAGGTCGCCGGGCCGCTCCAGCGCCGGACCGGAGGTGACCCGGATGGAGGCACCGAGCTCGGTCGCGATGATCATCGACAGGCTGGTCTTGCCCAGCCCCGGCGGGCCGGAGAACAGCACGTGGTCGGGTTGGTCCCCGCGCCTGAGCGCCCCGTGCAGCACCAGCTCCAACTGCTCGCGCACCCGCGCCTGACCCACGAACTCGCTCAGCTTGCGCGGCCGCAACGTCATCTCGACGTCCTGCTCGGCCGCGTCCTGCTGCGGGGTCAGCGCGACCCCGTCGCCGGTCGGCGACCAACCCGCGTCGTCCTCGTGCATCAGGCCGACCTCACTTCGGTCCGAGGGTGGCCAGCGCCTTGCGCAGCACCGCCGAGGTGTCCAGGTCGCCGTTGCCCGCGGCCAAGACCGCCTCGACGCTCTGCTCCGCCTGCTTGGCCGAGAAGCCCAGGCCCACCAGCGCCTCGGACACCTCGGTGCGCACCCTGCCGCGGTCCACGGTGGCCGCCGGTCCGGCGACGGTCACCGCACCGACCTTGTCGCGCAGTTCCAGGATCAGCCGCTCAGCACTCTTGCGGCCGATGCCGGGCACCTGGGTGAGCACCGTGAGGTTGCCGTCGGCCAGGGCGTGGCAGAGCTGGTCGGGCGAGAGCACCGCGAGCGTGGCCAGCGCGAGCCGCGGGCCGACCCCGGAGGCGGTCTGCAGCAGGGTGAACAGGTCGCGGGATTCGGCATCGGCGAAGCCGTAGAGGGTCAGCGAATCCTCGCGCACGATCAGCGAGGTCCACAGCCGCGTCTCCGTGCCGCGACGCAGTCCGGCCAGCGTCGCCGGGGTGGCGTGCACGGCCATGCCCACCCCACCGACTTCGATCACGGCGTGGTCCAGCCCGATCGACAGCACCGGACCTCGCACCGTGGAGATCATCGAGCAATCCTTCCTGTTCGCCTGGGAGAAGCTACTGCTTTGCGGTGCGGGTAGCGGAACCTCGGACGCCGTCTCGCTCCGCCGATCCCCGACATCACGTATTCCGGATCGTCTGCTGGGCGGCCTTGAGGCGGGCGCGGTGGTTGCGGGCGAGTTCGGCGGCCTGGGCCTGCGCGCGGGCCAGCCGGTCGGCCATCGGCGCGCGCCACAGGTGGCAGACCGCCAGGGCCAGCGCGTCGGCGGCGTCGGCTGGTTTGGGTGCGGTGGCCAGCCCGAGGATCTTGGTGATCATGGTCGTGACCTGGCGCTTGTCGGCCCGGCCGGAGCCGCTGATGGCGGCCTTGACCTCGCTGGGCGTGTGGAACGCCACCGGCAGGTTGCGGCGGGCGGCCGCCAGCGCCACGACCCCGGAGACCTGCGCGGTGCCCATCACGGTGCGCACGTTGTGCTGGCTGAAGACGCGCTCGATGGCCACCACCTCGGGTCGGTGCGCGTCCATCCACTGCTCCACCACGTCGGCCACCGCCAGCAGCCGACTGGCCAGTTCGTCGTCGGGCGGGGTGCGTGCCACGCCGACCGCGACGCAGCTGACCTCGCGGCCGCGGCCGCCGTCGACCACCCCGAGCCCGCAGCGGGTCAGTCCGGGGTCGACTCCCAGCACGCGCACGACGCCACCTGCCCTAGTCCCGCAGCCACCAGGCCATGAACATTCGTTCGAACCTTATCGAACCGCCGGACGCCGCCACGACACCGACACGCGCACGCATCACCCGACCGATGCGGCCCGGCCGCGGGCGCGGGTCAGGGGCCGTTGCTGCCGGGGATCCAGCTTTCCGGGCGGCCGCTTTCGGTGAGGATCGGCTGGTGCTCGCGGAAGCCGCCGGGCGCATCGGGCTGCCACGGGAACTTGGCGTCCCCCGGGCTGGAGACGATCAACTGCACCGCCGGGAAGTCCGGGCCGTGGTAGACCAGGAACGCGCTGCCCAGGTACTCGGGGTAGTGGCTGAGCGCCACCTTCTCGAAGGTGACCGGGCAGCCCTGCAGGAAGCCGTCGTAGAGCAGCCCGGGTGTGAACCGCTCGCCCGCGCCCGTCCGCTGCACGTAGGTGTTGACCACGGAGTGCGCGACGTCGCGAGGCAGACCGATCACGACCACCTCCGGCTTGCCGAAGCGCCGCCACGCGCCGACCGAGAACGCGTACGCCGCGCCGCGGTCGTCGCCCGCCACGTGCATCACCGCGGCTCCGTGCCGGTCCGCGGTGTTCACCATCCACTTGCGCAGAGCCTCATCCGTGTTGACCACGGCGGTCATTCTGCCGGTGGCGCAAACCGCTCCCGCCGGTACCCGACGGACCGGACCACTGTGGACACCGACGGGAGCGGGGCAAACACGGTGCGTGTCAGTCGAATTCGGCCACGACCGCACCGCTCACATGGAATTCGACGCAGTGGCGAACTTCGCCATCCGACCGCTGCCAGTACGGCAGCCGCGCTTTGACACCTGATCTTGAATGCCGCCCGCCACGGGCATACGCGTGGTGAGCGACACCTTGCACAGGCGGCTATGACGGGTCGTGGTAGTTGGCCGTTGGTCACGCTTGCTGGGCTGTTATAGCGGGCAGCCGTCACGGCGCCAGGAAGACTGCGGCCGCCTCGTCGGCGAGTACGTCCGACTGCGAGGCGCCCGGATCGGTTTGTGCCAGGTGCAACAGCCCAAGGATGGCCGCGTAGGCAACCCGCGCCCGAGACGCCGCCCGGTCCGGCGGCAGGCCGAGCTCGCGGTAGGTATGAGCCAGAAGTTCCAGCCGGGCCTCGTTTACCCGGCCAACCGCGTCCCTGACCCGGGGATCGTTGCGGTCGCCAAGCAGGCTCAGGTGCACCGAGGGCGCCAGCGGCTGGACGGCCTGCACGACGACGGTGAGCAGGTCGCGCAACCGCGCCGCCGGATCGGCGATCGCGGCGAATTCGGCGAGCCCCTCCTCGCCGTGACTTCGCACCCACTCCGCGAGCGCCGCCGCGATCAGCTCGTCCCGGTTCCGGTAGTGCGCGTAGAAACTGCCCTTGGTCACGCCGAGCGTCCGCGCCAGCGGTTCGACCGCGACCGAGGCCAGCCCGCCGTCCGCGATCGCCTTCAGCGCAGCCCGCGCCCAGTCCTGGGCGGACAGACGGGTCGACTCGTTCACCACGGACAAGAGGATACGCCACCGTATTGACGGGTTCACCGACTACGAGATACGGTGGCGTATCAATACGCCACCGTATCAATACGCGGAAGTATTAAAGAGCGATTGGATGGAGCGCATGAAGATTCGCCGAGTGGTCACTGGACACGACTCCGAAGGCAAGGCCCGCGTGGTCGACGACCGCGATGTCGAGCCCATCACTTCCGAGCTGATGCCCGGCTGCGCGGCCTACCGACTGTGGGGCCGCGACGAGCGACCCACGTTCCCCGACGACGGCTCTCCGCGCCGCGCCGAGGCGTACTACCCGCCCCTGGAGGGGTCGCGCTTCATGATCAACATGATCCCGCCGGGCGAGCTAGTCCCACCTCCGGATCTCGACACGGCCGCGGCCATGGCCGAGCTGGAGCGGCAGATGCCGGGCGCGATGACTGCCATGGAACCCGACGCCCCCGGGATGCACACAACCGACAGCATCGACTACGTCCTGGTCGTCTCCGGCGAGGTCGCGCTAGAGCTCGACGACGGCGAGCAGACGGTGTTGCGGGCAGGCGACGTGGTCATCCAGAACGGCACCCGGCACGCCTGGCGCAACCAAGGCACCGAATCCTGCACGATCGTCGGAGTCGCCATCGGCGCGGACCGCGCCCGGCCCACGTAGTCCAGATGGCACCATCCACCAAGTAGAGACCGGCCCTCGCTCCGGACGTGTTGAACACACCAACCTGGTGCGCCCGAGATAGAACTGTCTATGGGTGTTGGTGACCGCCGCCGCGATGCGCACGCTCACCAACACCGCTGTTCACCACCTGCGATGGTCTTGGTGGCGACGCCGCCACCAAGCCCGCGCCCGCTGGTTTCACCACCGCAACCGGCTACGCCGCAGCCTTCAACCAGCGCAAACATGACAAGGTCTCAAAGTGCGGCTGCCGTAGGCGTCGACCTCCTCCAGCACCGCACCGCTCACATGGAATTCGACGCAGTGGCGAACTTCGCCACCCGACCGCTGCTAGGCGTTGACTTCCTCAAGCACTGCGTCGCTGATGTCGAAGTTGGCGAAGACGTTCTGCACGTCGTCGCAGTCTTCGAGGGCGTCGATCAGCTTGAACACCTTGCGGGCGGCGTCGGCGTCCAGCGGAACGTTGACCGAGGCCAGGAAGTTCGTCTCCGCCGAGTCGTACTCGATGCCCGCGGCCTGCAGCGCCTTTCGCACCTCGACCAGGTCGGCCGGATCGGCCAGCACCTCGTAGCTGTCGCCGAGGTCGTTGATCTCCTCGGCACCGGCCTCCAGCACCGCCGAGAGCACGTCGTCCTCGCTGAGCCCGTTCTTCGGCAGCAGCACGACGCCCTTGCGGTTGAACAGGTACGACACCGAACCCGCGTCGGCCATCGAGCCGCCGTTGCGGGTCATCGCGGTGCGCACCTCGCCGGCGGCCCGGTTGCGGTTGTCGGTCAGGCACTCCACCAGCACCGCGACGCCGCTCGGTCCGTAACCCTCGTACATGATCGTCTGCCAGTCGGCGCCACCGGCTTCTTCACCGGCACCGCGCTTGCGGGCGCGCTCGATGTTGTCCATCGGAACCGAGTTCTTGCGCGCCTTCTGGATGGCGTCGTACAGGGTCGGGTTGCCCTCGGGGTCGCCCCCACCGGTCCGCGCGGCAACCTCGACGTTCTTGATCAGCTTCGCGAAGAGCTTGCCGCGCTTGGCATCGACGGCGGCCTTCTTGTGCTTGGTGGTGGCCCACTTGGAGTGGCCGCTCATCTCTCCTCCGTCTTTCTACGCCCGCGCCGCGCAATCCAGCCGCGCGCGGACGATCTGTGCGAAATAGCGGTGCACGCGCTCGTCCCCGCCGACCAGCTCCGGGTGGAAAGCGGTGGCGAGCACCGGGCCCTGCTTGACCGCGACGATCCTACCGGCGGCGCCTCCTCGCCCGGTGCCATCCGGGTCGTCCGGCACGGTGGCCAGCACCGACACGTCGCCGCCGACCTTCTCCACCCACGGTGCGCGGATGAACACCGCGTGCACCGGGCCGCCGGGGATACCGGCGAAGTCCAGGTCGGTCTCGAAGGAGTCGACCTGCCGACCGAAGGCGTTGCGGCGCACGACCACGTCCAGCGCTCCCAGCGGCCGGACCGCCGGGAGGTCCCGGTCCTCGTCGCGGACCTCGCTGGAGAGCATGATCATCCCCGCGCACGAACCGAAGGCGGGCAGCCCGGCTGCCAGCCGCTCCCGCAGCGGCTCGTAGAGCTCGAAGGTGTCCAGCAGGCGGGTCATCGTGGTGGACTCGCCGCCGGGCAGCACGATGCCGTCCACCGCGGCCAGTTCCTCGGCGCGGCGGACCGGCAGGGCGTGCGCCCCGCTGCGCTCCAGCGCGGCCAGGTGCTCGGCCACCCCGCCCTGCAACGCCAGGACTCCGATCACGGGTTTCGTCACGTCTTCGATTCTCCTGCACTCGTCGTCGCAGCCGCCAGGCGGTCGGCGCGCGGGTCACATCGCCGGATCCAGCAGCCGCAGCAGGGCGGTGACGGCGGCGGCTGCGACCACCACGACCACGAACGGGGCGCGGCGCCAGGCCAGCACACCGCCGACCAGGACACCGGCGAAGCGGGCCCAACCGGCGAAGCCGCCGGACTCGAATGCGGTGCTGGTGGCCACGAACGCGCCGAGCAGCAGGATCGCGGCGATCCACATCAGCTGCTCCCACCGCGGGGAGATCCGGATCCGGCCGTGCAACAGCGGACCGGCCAAGCGCATGGCGTAGGTTCCGGCGGCCAACGCGAGGATCACGCCGAGGGTCATCGGGCCTCCTCCGGCGCCAGTCGCTTGGGCAGCGGCAACGCGGCTGCCAGGCCGACGAGCGCGGCCATCACCGGCAGTCCATCGGGCAGCACCGGCGTGGTCAGCAGGGCGATCAGGACGCCGAGCCCGACCGCCCGCAGGGTCCGGAACTCCCGCAGCGACGGCATGATCAGCGCGAGCAGCGCGGCGGGCATCGCGGCGTCCAGGCCGAAGACGCCCGGGTCGCCGATGCGCTGCCCCAGCAGCCCACCGACGAACACCGCGGGCGTCCAGGCGCAGTACAGCGCGATGCCGGTCAGCCAGTACGCGCGCTTCTTCTCGGCGGTGGTCTGCTGCGCGAGCGCGAACGCGACCGACTCGTCGATCATCAGGTGGGAGCCGATCAGGCGAGTCGGCCAACCGCCATCCAGCAGCCCACCGATGGCCACGCCGAACGGCAGGTGGCGGGCGTTGAGCAGCAGCCCGCCGAGCACGGCGGTGATCGGAGCCGCGCCAGCGGTCATCAGGCCGACCACCATGAATTCCGAGCCACCGGCGAACACGACCGCGCCCATCAGCGTGATCATCGGCAGCGGCACGCCCTTGCCCACCGCGATCGCCCCGAGCGAGGCGCCGACGACGGCCACCGCCAGGGCCAGCGACAGCACGTCGCGCAGCAGCCCATCTCGCCAGAACCTCACTCGCGTTCGCTGTGCCGTACTCACGTTCGCTATCCTGAACACATCCGCAGCGTTCGTCAAATCGAATGCAGAGACCGACAGAGCGAACAGGCATGAGTGGAACCGAGCACACCCCGGCCGCACCACCGCTGGAGAACATCGCCACGGCCCTGCGCCGGGAACGCGACCGCGCCGG
Organism: Saccharopolyspora antiqui; assembly: GCF_052246905.1. NCBI lineage: Bacteria > Bacillati > Actinomycetota > Actinomycetes > Pseudonocardiales > Pseudonocardiaceae > Saccharopolyspora > Saccharopolyspora antiqui. Next base: position 43,707 of record NZ_JBQQBO010000023.1, on the reverse strand, counting down.
GCTGACCCTGACCGAGCTCGCCAAACGCGCCGGGATCGCGAAATCCACGCTGTCCCAGCTGGAATCGGGCACCGGCAACCCCAGCGTCGAAACGCTGTGGGCGCTGGGCGTGGCGCTGGGCGTACCGTTCAGCCACCTCGTCGACCCGCCGACGCCCCAGGTGCGGGTGATCCGCGCCGGGCAGGTGCCAGTCGTGCGCTCCGAACGTTCCAACTACGCCGCCGCGCTGCTGTCCTCCGGCCACTCCGGTGCGCGCCGCGACCTCTACGTCCTCGAACTCGAACCCGGCGGCGCCCGCCACGCCGACGCGCACATCCCCGGCTCCGTGGAGCACATCGTGGTTACCGCGGGCCGCCTCCGCGTCGGCCCGGCGGACAACCCGGTGGAACTGGACGTCGGCGACTACGTCTCCTTCTCCGGCGACGTCCCCCACCGCTACGAAGCCCTGGCACCAACCACCAAAGCAGTCCTCGTCATGGAACACCTCTGACTAGGTCACTCGACCGTGTTCGGCGCAACGAGCCGATACGCTGGGCCCATGTCCGAAAACGCACACCACTGGCATCCGCCAGAACCACCTGAGCACCCACGAGAGCCGGAGGCACCCGAGCAGGTCGCTGAACCGTGGCGGGCGTCGGCATTCAGCCTGGAGGCGTATCTGGATCGCCAGGTTGAACTCTTCGCAGCTGGCCCGACGATGGCAGACATCCTGCGCGACATGGACCGGTTCCGAGAAGACGACATGGTTACTCGCGACGACATCGTGAACGCGCTGCACGAGGGTCGGCGGGAACGCGAAGAGCAGTTGGAGGATCTGTGGAAGCAGTAGTCGTGGACGCCAGCGCTCTCACCGAGGTGCTCACCGCCACACGGCCTGCGCTCGAACTCCGTCGGCGGATCGAACTGAACCAGGCCGTAGCGCCGGACATCATCGACCTGGAAGTCTCCAATGTGCTCCGCAAGATGCTCCGGAGCGGGAAGCTGAGCCAGGCCAAAGCCGATCGCGCCATCGAATTGCTCACCGACTCCCCCATCGCACGGAGTCCGCACCGCCCGCTGCTCCCGCGGATCTGGGAACTGCGGCATGCGGTCACCACGTACGACGCCACCTACGTCGCATTGTCCGAACGCTTGGGCATTCCGCTCATCACCTGCGACAAGAAGCTGGCCGGGTCCAACGGTCACGAAATCGAGATCGAGTACTTCCCGCTGTCCTGAACGGACGCGGGGCGACCGGGTTGAGCCACCCGGACGCCCCGTTCCTGGTCACCAGCCGCGTTGGGCGTAGCGCTGTTGTTCGGGGAGGTCGTCGAGGTTGATGCCGACCATGGCTTCGCCGAGGCCCCTGGAGACCTTCGCGATCACATCCGGGTCGTCGTAGAACGTGGTCGCCTTCACGATCGCCTCGGCCCGCTTGGCCGGGTCGCCGGACTTGAAGATCCCCGAGCCGACGAAAACCCCCTCCGCGCCCAGCTGGCGCATCATCGCCGCGTCCGCCGGAGTCGCGATGCCGCCCGCGGTGAACAGCACGACCGGCAGCTTCCCGGTCTTGGCGATCTCCCGGACCAGCTGCACCGGCGCCCGCAGTTCCTTCGCCGCGACGTAGAGCTCGTCATCGCCCAGCACCGAAAGCCGCCGCATCTCGGCGCGGATCTGCCGCATGTGCCGGGTCGCTTCGACGACGTTGCCGGTACCGGCCTCTCCCTTGGAGCGGATCATCGCCGCGCCCTCGGAGATCCGGCGCAGCGCCTCGCCGAGGTTGGTCGCGCCGCACACGAACGGCACCGTGAACGCCCACTTGTCGATGTGGTTGACCTCGTCGGCCGGGGTGAGCACCTCGGACTCGTCGATGTAGTCCACGCCCATCGACTGCAGCACCTGCGCTTCGACGAAGTGGCCGATGCGCGCCTTGGCCATCACCGGGATGGAAACCGCGTTGATGATGCCCTCGATCATGTCCGGATCGGACATCCGGGCCACGCCGCCCTGCACCCGGATGTCGGCGGGCACCCGCTCCAACGCCATCACCGCGACCGCGCCCGCGGCCTCGGCGATCTTGGCCTGCTCGGGCGTCACCACGTCCATGATCACGCCGCCCTTGAGCATTTCGGCCATGCCGCGCTTGACCCCGTCGGTACCGGTGCGGGCGGTGCTGGCGGTGTCCTTGGCGTCGACGGTAGTCACCTTCGGCCTTCCTGTTGTCGCTGTTCTGCCGGAAACAGGCTATTGCGGAACTGGACCATTTCCACGGTCCACTAACCGGGAATTCCGGTAGTCCACTTGCTGCCGGTCCGCGCACCGGACGGGCATCTCGGCGACACGCCCACGCTCCGGTGGCCGTCGCCCTTGCACGACCCGAACACGAGGTGTGTGATCGGAGACACAGTCGGTCGCCGGGAGCAGGAGTTACTCATGGGCAGCAAGCAAAGCGGCACAGTAGGGGGGCCGGTGATCCCGGCCCCCGCAGACCCCGCGAAAATCCGCAACGTCGTGCTGGTCGGCCCCTCGGCCGCCGGGAAGACCACGCTGGCCGAGGCGATGCTGACGGCCACCGCGACGATTCCCAGATCAGGCGCGGTCACCGAGGGCACCACGGTGTGCGACCACGAACCCGCCTCGATCGAGCAGCAGCGGTCCATCGGCTTGGCCATCGCGCCGGTGCAGCACGGCGACATCAAGATCAACCTGATCGACACCCCCGGCTACGCGGACTTCGTCGGCGAACTGCGCGCCGGGCTGCGCGCGGCGGACGCGGCGCTGTTCGTGGTGGCCGCGGCCGAAGGCGTCGACCCCGCGACCCGCGCGATCTGGCACGAGTGCGCCGCGGTCGGCATGCCGCGCGCAGTGCTCATCGCCCGCCTGGACCAGCCGCGGGCGGACTTCGACGACGCGCTGCTGACCTGCCAGGACGCCTTCGGCTCCGGAGTGATGCCGCTCTACCTGCCCTACCGCGGCGCGGACGGCGAGGTCACCGGGCTGGTCGGCCTGCTCACCGAGAGCATCTACCAATCCGGCGGCATCCGAGCGGCCGACGACCGGCTTCGCGAGCAGATCGACGAGCCGCGCGGCGAGCTCATCGAGGCGATCATCGCCGAGAGCGAGGACGAGTCGCTGATGGATCACTACCTCAACGGTGAACCGATCGACGAGGACACGCTGATCGCCGACCTGGAGACCGCGGTGGCCCGCGGCGGCCTGCACCCGGTGCTCCCGGTGTGCGCGTTGACCGGGGTCGGCATCCAAGAGGTGCTCGACGGCATCCGGCGCGGCTTCCCGTCCCCGCTGGAGCACCCGCTGCCGGAGTTCACCGATCCGCACGGGCGCGATCCGCGCAAGCTCACCCCGGATCCGGCGGGTCCGCTGGCGGCCGAAGTGGTGCACACCTCGGTCGACTCCTACGTGGGTCGGGTTTCGCTGGCGCGGGTGTTCTCCGGCACGATGCGCCCGGAACGCCCGGTGCACGTCTCCGGGCACGGCATGGCCGCGCGCGGGCACCCCGACCACGACGAGGACGAGCGGGTCGCGCACCTGTACTCGCCGCTGGGCGCGAACCTGCGCGAGGTGCCGCACTGCATCGCCGGTGATCTGTGCGCGCTGACCAAGATCGGTTCGGCGGAGACCGGTGACACGCTGTCCGACCCGTCGGATCCGCTGCTGCTCACGCCGTGGCCGATGCCCGAGCCGCTGCTGCCGATCGCGGTCGCCGCGCACAACCGCAGCGACGAGGACGCGCTGGCGCGCAACCTCAACCGGCTGATCGCCGCCGATCCGAGCCTGCGGCTGGAGCGCGACAGCGAGACCCACCAGCTGGTGCTGTGGTGCATGGGCGAAGCGCACGCCGACGTGGTGCTGCAGCGGCTGCGCGAGGGCGGCGCGGAGATCGACACCGTGCCGGTTCGGGTGCCCCTGCGGCAGACCTTCGCGCAGGCCGCCAAGGGCCACGGGCGGCACGTCAAGCAGTCCGGCGGGCACGGCCAGTACGCGGTGTGCGACATCGAGGTGGAGCCGCTGCCGCGCGGCTCGGGTGTCGAGTTCGCCGACCGGGTGGTCGGCGGTGCGGTCCCGCGGCAGTTCATCCCCAGCGTCGAAAAGGGTGTGCGGGCGCAGATCGAGAAGGGCATCACGGAGGGATATCCGCTGGTGGACGTGCGGGTCACGTTGGTGGACGGCAAGGCGCACAGCGTCGACTCCTCCGACGCGGCGTTCCAGGCGGCGGGTGCGCTGGCGCTCAAGGCCGCCGCCGAGCAGACGAAGCTGATCACGCTGGAGCCGGTCGACGAGGTCGCGGTGCACATCCCCGACGAGCACCTGGGTGCCGTGCTGGGCGACCTGTCCAGCCGACGCGGCAAGGTGATCGGCACCGAACCGGAGGACAGCGGCTGGACCGTGGTGCGCGCGCACGTGCCCGCGAGCGAACTCGTGCGCTACAGCGTGAACGTGCGCTCGCTGAGCTCCGGCAGCGCGACCTTCACCCGGCAGTTCGAGGCCTACGAGCCGATGCCCGAGTCCCTGGTCCCGCCGAAGTGATCGGCACGGTCGCGGGTCACTGGCTGCGCGACGAACGGTGCACGGCGGTGAGGCGTTGCCCAATGGTGATCAGCGACAGGGCCGCCAGCAGCCATATCGCGACGTCCAGCACGTAGGGCACGCCAAGGCCGTGCAGGCCGGTGCCGACCAGCACCACCAGGAACCGCTCGGCGCGCTCGGCGAGGCCGCCGTCGGCGCGCAGCCCGTTGGCCTCCGCGCGCGCCTTCACGTACGAGATCACCTGGGCACCGACCAGGCAGATCAACAACGCCAGGCCGCGCACCCGGTCGACCTCGACGACCAGCGACCACCACACCAGCGAGCCGAACAGCGCGCCGTCGACCAACCGGTCGCAGCTCGCGTCGAGCACACCGCCGAACTGCGACGCCTTGCCACCGGCTCGCGCCATCGCGCCGTCGAGGATGTCGAAGAGCAAGAACACCGCGACCACCACGGTGCCCACGAACAGCTGGCCGCGCGGGAAGAACCACAGCGCCGCGGCGATGCTGGCGATCGTGCCGGTCACCGTCACCGCGTTCGGCGACAGCCCGAGCCGGACCAGTCCCGCACCGATCGGGTTGGTCAGTCGTGATAATGAGTCCCGCGCGAAAATGTTGAGCATTGCTTGAAGTGTCAGCCGCCTGTGCACCGAGTGTCGTTTCCAGCAGATTAGAGCTCGCGCGGATTGGGTGTGGCGGGGGTGGTCGTCAGGCAAGCGGCGTCAGCCGCTTCTCGCCACCCTCGCAGCTGGCACCGCCGCGGGTTCTCAGGCAGTGCCATGCGGGGACACCCCGCACCCCGAGTTATCTCGCGAGGACAGCCACGACGTGGTGTATCGGACATACATGAGTCGGGGATCCCGGAGACGAGAAAGCCTCTGATATCCACCGACCCCGCTGACCGGGTCGGCGGGCGGGTGGCACAATCGGGAATGGTTGAAGCTTCAAGAGCGTTCCGTGCTACGACTCATCCCCGTTCTAATCCCTTGGAGACAGCATGACGGCAACCACGGAGATCCCCGGCTACGTCGCAGGTACCTGGGACATCGACTCGGTCCACTCCGAAATCCAGTTCACCGTGCGGCACATGGGCGTCGGCAAGTCCCGGGGCCGCTTCGACGGCTTCGAGGGTGAGATCGTCACCGCCGCCGACCCGCTGGAGTCCACGGTCACCGCCACGATCGACGCCGCGACGATCAGCACCGGCAACACCGACCGCGACGCGCACGTGCGCACCGCCGACTTCCTGGATGTGGAGCAGTTCCCCACCGTGACCTTCCGCTCCACCAGCATCCGCCGGGACGGCGACGACTTCGTCATCGACGGTGACTTCACCCTGCACGGCGTCACCAAGCAGGTGTCGCTGGCCGCCGAGCTGGGCGGGTTCACCGAGGACGGGCTGCTGGGCCTGTCCGCCACCACGACCATCAGCCGCACCGACTTCGGGGTCGGTTCGCCCGGTGGCGCCGTGGTCGGCGAGAAGATCAAGGTCACCCTCGACATCGAAGCCAAGCTCCGCAGCTGAAAACCTGTCTTCGAACTCGTTTTGCTTTGCGGTGCGGCTGCGCCGCTTCAAAAACAAGAACAAAGACAGACGCTGAAGCCACGTGAAACGGGCCGGGGAGGCGCGTCCCCGGCCCGTTTCCATGCGGGATCCTGGAAGTCAGGGCACTTCGCGCCAGGCGGTGGACAGCAGCTGGTGGGTTTCGCCCAGCAGCTGCGGCAGGACCTTGGTGTGGCCGATGACCGGCATGAAGTTCGAGTCACCGCCCCAGCGCGGCACCACGTGCTGGTGCAGGTGCGCGGCGATGCCCGCACCGGCCACCGGCCCCTGGTTGAGCCCGATGTTGAACCCGTGCGGCGCGGACACCCGCCGGATCACCCGCATCGCGTGCTGGGTGTACTCCGCGACCGCCACCGTCTCCGACGCGGTGAGCTCGGTGTAGTCGGCGACGTGCCGGTACGGCAGCACCATCAGGTGGCCCGGGTTGTACGGGTACAGGTTGAGGATCGCGAAGACCAACTCGTCGCGCGCCACGATCAGCGTCTCGTCATCCGGCCGCCCGGAATCGAGCAGCCTGCAGAACGGGCAGCCGTCGGAGTCGTCGCCCTCCGGCTTGTTCTCACCCTGGATGTAGGCCATCCGGTGCGGCGTCCACAACCGTTGCAGGGCGTCCGGCACGCCGATTCCGTGCTGCTCGACCAGTTCGACCCCCTCGGGTCCGGGAACTTCGCTCACTGGTCCGCCCCTCCGCGATTCACAGTGGTGGTCGCGCCCAGCTCAATCTCACGTTTCGCGGTTTCTTGTGGCTGGCTTGCGTCACGTTCCCCTGAGGTGCGGTTGAGGAGGACTGGGGTACTCACGCCTGCTCCGCCAGGAAGTTCGCCGCGGTCGGCGAGGCGTTCTCGCGGCGCTCGATCCAGTCGGTCAGCGCGGCGATCGCGGCGTCCACCGACACCCCGTTGATCTGGGTGCCGTCGCGGAACCGGAAGGACACCGCGTCGGCCGCCACGTCCTTGCCGCCCGCCAGCAGCAGGAACGGCACCTTCTGCGTGGTGTGGGTGCGGATCTTCTTCTGCATCCGGTCGTCGCTGGTGTCCACGTCGACGCGAATCCCCTTGGCGCGCAACGCCTTCGCCACCCGCTGCAGGTGCTCGACGTGCTCGTCGGCGATCGGGATGCCGACCACCTGCACCGGCGCGAGCCAGGCCGGGAAGGCACCCGCGTAGTGCTCGGTGAGCACTCCGAAGAACCGCTCGATGGACCCGAAAAGCGCGCGGTGGATCTTGATCGGCCGCTGCTTGCTGCCATCCGGCGCGGTGAACTCCAGGTCGAAGAGCTCCGGCAAGTGGTAGTCGAGCTGGATGGTCGACATCTGCCAGCTGCGGCCCAGCGCGTCCTTGGTCTGCACGGAGATCTTCGGGCCGTAGAAGGCGGCGCCGCCGGGATCCGGCACCAGTTCCAGACCGGATTCCTCAGCCGCCTCGCGCAGCGCCTCGGTGGCCACCGCCCAGCTCTCGTCGTTGCCGACGTACTTCTCGTCGTTGCGGGTGGAAAGTTCGAGGTAGAAGTCTTCCAAGCCGTAGTCGCGCAGCAGGTCCAGGACGAAGTTCAGCAGCGACTTCAGCTCGGCCTGTAGCTGGTCGGGGGTGCAGTAGATGTGCGCGTCGTCCTGCGTCATGCCGCGCACCCGGGTAAGCCCGTGCACCACACCGGACTTCTCGTACCGGTACACCGACCCGAACTCGAACAGCCGCAGCGGCAGTTCCCGGTAGGAACGCCCGCGCGAGCGGTAGATCAGGTTGTGGAACGGGCAGTTCATCGGCTTGAGGTAGTAGTCCTGCCCCGGCTTGCGCAGCTCACCGTCGGCGTCGCGCTCCTCGTCGAGGTGCATCGCCGGGAACATGCCGTCCCGGTACCACTCCAGGTGCCTGGAGATCTTGAACAGCACGTCCTTGGTGATGTGCGGGGTGTAGACGAACTCGTACCCGGCCTCTTCGTGGCGCTTGCGCGAGTAGTTCTCCAGCTCGCGCCGGATGATGCCGCCCTTGGGGTGGAACACCGGCAGCCCGGAGCCGATCTCGTCCGGGAAGGAGAACAGGTCCAGCTCCGCGCCGAGCCGCCGGTGGTCGCGGCGCTCGGCCTCCGCCAGCCACTCCAGGTACTCGTCGAGCTTCTCCTTGGACTCCCATGCAGTGCCGTAGATCCGTTGCAGCTGCTGGTTGTTCTGGTTGCCCCGCCAGTACGCGGCGGCCACCCGCATCAGCTTGACCGCCGGGATGAACCGGGTGTGCGGCACGTGCGGCCCCCGGCACAGGTCGCCCCAGACGACCTCGCCGTGCCGGTCGATGTTGTCGTAGACGGTCAGCTCGCCGCCGCCGACCTCCATCACCTCGCTGGTGTCCACATCGGACTTTAGGTCGACCAGTTCCAGCTTGTACGGCTCGTCGGCCAGCTCCTGCTTGGCGGCCTCGACCGACTCCAGGCGGCGGCGGGCGAACTTCTGCCCGGACTTGATGAGCTGCTTCATGCGCTTCTCCAGCGCCTGCAAGTCATCCGGGGTGAACGGCCGGTCGACGTCGAAGTCGTAGTAGAAGCCGTCCCGGATCGGCGGGCCGATGCCCAGCTTCGCGTCGGGGAACAGGTCCTGCACCGCCTGCGCCAGCACGTGCGCGGCGGAATGCCGGATCACGCTGCGGCCGTCCTCGGTGTCGGCGGCGACCGCCTCGACCTCGACGTCGGCATCCGGCGCCCAGGCGAGGTCCCGCAGGTTGCCTTCGGCGTCGCGGACCACCACGATCGTCTCGGGGCCCTTCGACGGCAGCCCCGCCTCGGCGACTGCCGCACCCGCGGTAGTGCCCGCCGGAACCTTCACCCGGAGAGCTTGCTGGGCTTGGGAAGGCTGTACGGACACGATCACTCCTCGGCTGGGCCGGTCGCGGACCGGCGCGGACACGCTTCGCATCCCGATGCTATCGGCCTGTCGCCATCCGGTTGCCGCCGCACCGAGCGGCGCAGCCCGGCGGTTGCCCGCACCGGCACCGCGACCCGCCGGACCCGGCAGCCGGTTCAGCGGGTTGCCAGGACGAGCTGTTCGACCTCCGATGCCGAAGCCCGGTCGCTGACGTACGGGCCCTGCACCATGCTGACCCCCAGCTCCTGGAGCCGTTGGACCTGCAGTTCGGTGCGCACGCCACCGGCCAGCACCGGCAGGTCCAACAGCTGCGCCGCGCCGACCGCGCTGTTGACCAGGTGCCGGTCCAGCGGATCCGGACCGTCCGGGTCGGCGAGGCTCGCCAGGTGCGGCCCCTCGATGCGCACGCCGACCAACGGCAGGTCGCGCAACCGGCCGACGCGGGTGTAGTCGTCGCCGAACTCGCAGACGACCAGCCGGATCCCCATCTCGGCGAAGATCTCCAGGGTGTCGACCGGGTCGCCGTGGTGATCGAACAGGGCGGCTTCGGGTAGGCCCAGCGCCAGCGATTCCGGCGGCAACCCGGTCCGCTGCAGGGTGCGCTGCACGTCGGCGACGAGTTCGGGGTCGCGGCAGTGCCGCTGCGACAGGTTCACCGCGGCCAGCGGCGCGTCCTCGCCCAGCCGCTGCACCCAGCGCGCCGCCTGCGCGCAGACCTGCTCCAGCGCCCAGCTGCCGAGCCGGGTGATCAGCCCGGTCTCCTCGGCCAGGCCTAGGAAGCTCTCGGCGCCCAGCTCGCCGAATTCCTCGTGGTCCCACCGCAAGTTGCCGCTGGCCGCGACGAGTTTCCCGGTCGGCAGCCACTTGATCGGCTCGTATTCGAGGAACAGCTCGTTCTGGTCCAGTGCGGCGGGTAGCGCGGCGGAGAGCTTGAACCGGTCCAGCGCGGCGGCGTTGTGCACCGGGTCGAACAGCACCCACTGCGCCCGGCCGTCGCTCTTGGCCCGGTAGAGCGTGATGTCGGCGTCCCGCAGCAGCGCCTCGCCGTCGGTGCTGGTGACGTCGCGCTCCACGATGCCGACGCTGGCCGAGGCGCTCAGCTCGTGATCGCCGATGCGCACCGGTCGGTTGATCTCGCGGAGCAGCCGGTCCACCAGTTCGATCACCGAGTTGGCGTCGCGCGAGTCGGGCACCAGCACCACGAACTCGTCGCCGCCCATCCGGGCCGCCAGCGCCCGCTCGGTCTTGGCCACCGCGTCCAAGCGCTGCGCCACCAGCCGCAGCAGCCGGTCGCCGATCGGGTGGCCGAGGCTGTCGTTGACCGCCTTGAAGCCGTCCAGGTCGAAGTAGCAAAGGCCCACCCGGCGGCCCGGATGGGTCGGTTCCAGCGCGGCGTCCAGGCCGGACTTCAGCTGCGTGCGGTTGGCCAGCCCGGTCAGCGGGTCGTGGATGGCCTGCCTGCGGAACTGCTCCTGGAGCATGTGCCGGTCGGTGATGTCCTCGTACAGCAGCACCTGGTAGTCCGGTTCGCCCAGGGCGTCCCGGACCAGCGACCCGGACACCTGGGTCCAGGTGTGCGTGCCGTTGGGCTTGGTGCGGCAGGTCTCCAGTTGGCAGCGGTCGATTTCACCGGCGGCCAGTTGGCCGGTGGCGTCCTGGAGTTGGGTCAGCCAGGCCTCGTCGACCAGCTCGAACACCTTGCTACCGACCAGTTCCCCGGTGGTGCGCTGGAAGATCCGCGTCAGCGCCGCGTTGGCTTCCTCGATCGTCCCGTCCAGCGAAACGACCGCGATGCCCAGCGCTGATGAGGTGAACACCGCGCGCGTCCGCGCCTCGCTGGCCCGCAGCGCCTCTTCGGCGGCGTCCCGGGCGTGCAGCACCGCCTGCTTGATCACTTCCTGCTCGGCCAGCGTCTGTTCGCGCAGCCGCCCGGCGAAGCCCGCCGCCAGGTCGCCGATCGCGGCGAACAACCGGTCGCGCCGCAGGTCGGGCAGCAGTTTGGGCAGTTCGGCGGCGAACAGCCGCACCGTGCGGGCGAGCGCCTCGGGGCTGGTGAAGTGGATCTGGACGAGCTCGGCGCCGACCTCCAACGCCTCGCCCGGCAGTGCTGCCCCGATCAGCTCGGCGAGCAGCCGGTCGACGCAGTCGGACAGCAGATCGTCGATGTCGCTCCGGTGCAGCGGCACGTAGCTGGTGTGCACGATCTCGCGCTTCCAGCGTTGTACGAACTCCAGGCGGTCCACTCTGGTGATCACTGCTCGGCTCCGCCGGGAGCGGGGTGCCGCAACTGGCGCATCTCCCACCTGTCCTTCGCCCTGGATCGCTGCGTGAGGGGCGCGGCACCCGCCTGCGCGACGGGTGCGGCTGATCGAGTTCGAATCTTACTGTCACGCACCGCGCTTGGTCACGCACGCATCGTGGGCGACTCCCGACGAACAGCCGTTCGGCGGCTCCTTATGAGCATTGTCACGAGTCCGGATCGCGGGATCGGCGGTAAGGCATGCCTAAGCTAGAGGCTCATCCGCGCAGTTCAGCAGGCCCGGTACCCGACCGGGCCCGGTTGCGCGCGAGCGCGCAGGAGGAGAGTGCATGACCCGCCCGCTGCGAGTGGCGATCGTCGGGGCCGGACCGGCCGGTGTGTACGCCGCCGACATCCTGGCCAAGTCCGAGACCCCGGTCGAGATCGACCTGCTGGACCGGATGCCCGCGCCCTACGGCCTGATCCGCTACGGCGTGGCCCCCGACCACCCCCGCATCAAGGGCATCGTCAGCGCGCTGCACCGGGTGTTGGACAGGCCGGGCATCCGGTTCCTGGGGCACATCGACTACGGCGTGGACATCAAGCTCGACGACCTGCGGCGCCACTACGACGCGGTCATCTTCGCCACCGGCGCCGACCGGGATCGCGCCCTGGACATCCCGGGCATCGAGCTGCCGCACAGCTTCGGCGCCGCGGACTTCGTCTACTGGTACGACGGCTATCCGGAAGCCGCTCGCGACTGGACGCTGGACGGTCGGCAGGTCGCGGTGATCGGCGCGGGCAACGTGGCGCTGGACGTCGCCCGGGTGCTGGCCAAGCGGGCCGACGACCTGCTGACCACCGAGATCCCGGACAACGTCTACCGCGGTCTGAAGGACTCCCGGGTCACCGACGTGCACCTGTTCGCCCGGCGCGGCCCGGCGCAGGCCAAGTTCACCCCGCTGGAGCTGCGCGAGCTCGATCACCAACCAGAGGTGGAGATCATCGTGCACCCCGAGGGCTTCGAGCTCGACGAGGCCAGCGAGGCGGCGATCCGCAGCAGCAATCAGGTCAAGACGATCGTCAGCACGTTGCAGGACTGGGCGCTGCGGGACCCGAAACACGACACCGCGCGCCGCCTGCACCTGCACTTCCTGCGCGCGCCGGTCGAGGTGCACGGCACCCAGCGGGTCGAGGGCCTCGGGGTCGAGGTCATGGAGCTCACCGGGGATGGCAACGTGCGCGGCACCGGCGAGTACGAGACCTACCCGGTGCAGCAGGTCTACCGCGCGGTCGGCTACCTGAGCTCGCCACTGGCGGACATCCCCTTCGACCACGGCTCCGGCACGGTGCCCAACGACGGTGGCCGGGTGCTGGACCTCGACGGTGCGCACATCCCGGGCGTCTACACCACCGGCTGGATCAAGCGCGGACCGGTGGGCCTGATCGGGCACACCAAGGGCGATGCCCTGGAGACCATCAACAACGTGCTGGCCGACGAGACGACGATGCCGCACGCGGAGCAGCCGTCGCCGGAAAGCATCCTGCGACTGCTCGAAGAGCGCGGTGTCGAGTACACGACATGGGAGGGCTGGGGCCGCTTGGACGCACACGAGAAAGCGCTGGGCGAAGCCGAAGGCCGCGAACGCATCAAGGTCGTCCCCCGCGAGCAGATGGTGCGAATCTCCCGCCCCCAGCACTGACCACGCCGTCCCGCACGACGGCGCGACCGGCGCCGTTCCCCGTTCGGATGAGAGGTGAGGGGCACCCGTGCCCCAGTTACTTGGTCACGGGTGCCCCTCACCTCGACCTCATCGTGTGAAGGCGCTGCGGTGCCAGCTTCGAGAGCGGGCCGAGCGGTTGGCGACATTTCCGGGCAAGAGCAGAGTCGGTGCGTGATTTCGAACGGTGTCCGGCTGGTCGGGTGGTGGGGCGTATTACGGTGTGGATGACAGCACTCGTACCGCGCAAAGGATGGGCACGTTGACCGCGACCGAACGGATTCCGGACACCACCCAAGCCGAACTCGACACCGTCCTGCAGCGAGCCGCCGACGCCGCCGACGCCTTCGGCGCTCAGTCGCCCGCCACCCGCGCCCGCCAGCTGACCGCGGTCGCCGACGCGCTGGACGCCGCCAGCGGCGAGCTGGTGCCGCTGGCCATGGCCGAGTCCAACCTGTCCGAGGGTCGGCTGACCGGCGAACTGGGGCGCACCACCTTCCAGCTGCGGCTGTTCGCCGAAGTCCTCGACGACGGCAGCTACCTGCAGGCCACCGTCGACCGCGCGGACGCCGGTTTCGCACTCGGCGCCAAGCCGGATCTGCGCCGCGTCCTGCAGCCGGTGGGCCCGGTGCTGGTCTTCGCCGCGAGCAACTTCCCGTTCGCCTTCTCGGTCGCGGGCGGCGACACCGCATCGGCGCTCGCGGCGGGCTGCCCGGTGGTGCTCAAGGCGCACCCCGGCCACCCGCGGCTTTCGGTGCGCACCGGGGAGATCATCGTCGAGGCACTGCGGGCCGCCGGGGCACCGGACGGCGCGTTCAGCGTGGTGCTGGGCTTCGAGGTCGGCACCGCCGCGCTGCGGGACCCGCGGATCAAGGCGGCGTCGTTCACCGGATCGGTACCGGCCGGGCGGGCGCTCTTCGACATCGCCAACTCGCGGCCCACGCCGATCCCGTTCTTCGGCGAACTCGGCAGCCTCAACCCGGTTTTCGCCACGCCCAGCGCTGTTCGCGCCCGCGGCGAGGAGATCGCCAAGGGCTACGTGACGTCGTACTCGGGCAACGCCGGTCAGCTGTGCACCAAGCCGGGCCTGCTGTTCCTGCCCGCCGACCACGGCCTGGACGACGTGCTGGCCACCGAGTCGAAGGCCGTCGCGGCGCACCGGATGCTCAACGAGCGGCTGCACCAGGGCTACAGCGGGCGGCGCACCGCCGTCACCGAGGTGCCGGGCGTGCGGGTGCTGGCCGAGGGCAGCGCCGCCGACGAAACGGTGCCGACGCTGCTGAGCACCGACGTCGACACCCTGCTGGCCAACCGCGAGGCGCTGTTGGAGGAGGTCTTCGGACCACTGTCCATTGTGGTCACCTACGGTTCGGAGGACGAGGCGCGGCGGGCGGCCGAGGCGTTCGAGGGCAACCTCACCGCGACACTGCACGCCGAGGCCGACGACTCGGAGTTCGCCGCGAGCCTGCTCAGCCGACTGCGCGACCGCGCGGGCCGACTGCTGTTCAACGGCTGGCCGACCGGTGTCGCGGTCTCCCCGGCGATGCAGCACGGCGGACCGTACCCGGCGACCACGGACGCCCGCTTCACCTCGGTGGGCACCGCGTCCATCGACCGGTTCCTGCGCCCGGTCACGTACCAGAACGTCCCGCAGGACCTCCTTCCTGCGGCGCTGCGCGACGACAACCCGTGGGGCATCCCGCAGACCATCCACGAACCGAAGTGACGACCAGCTGATCCGAACGGGCACCGCGTCCACAGTGGACCGGTGCCCGTTCGTCATGCGGCGCGGGATCCCGGCCGGTGCGCGACGAGCAGCCAGGCCATCAGCGCGGATACCGCGACGCCGATGAGCGTGGCGATTCCCACCTCGCCTCGGACGGCGTAGGCCGCCGTCGCGGTGGTGAACACCCCGGCCGACATGCCGAAGGCGAACACCAGCGCCGGTCCGGCGGCGGCCACCGGCAACACGGCGGCCACCACCAGCAGCGCGCAGATGATGAGGTCGGGCACCAGGAACAGGTTGTCGGCGCGCCACGATCCGTGGACGAACAGGAATCCGAACGTCGTCAGGCCGAGCACCACCGCCACCGCTCGGCCGATGTTGACCAGTCGCGGTGCCGTCGTCATGGCCGGTTCCAGGCGGGCCGGTCGGCGCGGGCGGTGGGCACCACGACCTGCCCGGTGACGAACCGGCTCCACACGCCGAAGCGGAGCTCGTGCCGGGGCGGCGCGAAGCTCTCCACGAAGCTGTGCGTTCCGGTGGCGTCGCTGGTGGTCGCCCCGAACGACACCTGGAAGCGGGTGGTGGCCGAGCGCTCCAGCGGGGGCAGCGGCGACGGGAGCAGCTCGTCGGACGCCCAGCGGTAGTCCGCGCGGTACGGGTCGACGACGGTTTCGAAGGTGTTCTCCAGCACCGCACCGGTGGCCGGGATGGTGATCAGCACACCGCGCATGCCGTTGTCGTAGCGGGTGTTGAACACCGCGACCTCGGCCGAGGTGTCGGGGTAGATGACCGCCTGGCCGGAACCGACCTTCGACCCGGGTGGGCAAGCGTCAGGCCCACCGGCCTCGAAGTCGGCCCGCGCGCAGGTCGGGAACTTCTCCGGGTTGAACCGGATCGACTTGTCGAAGAGGAAGACGAACCGGTTCGCCGGGGCGGGCTTCGCGCCGCTCTCGGTCCGGCTCGTGCGGTCGAAACCGATCTCGATGCCCAGCGGCGATCCGCCGTCGGGGCGGACCGACACCGCGATGCTGTCGATGTTGACCGGCCCTTCGACGATCGGCTCGTCAGGTGGGGTCGGGCCATCCGGCGTGGGCACCGGATGGTTTCCGGCGCTCGCCGTGCCGCTGGCCAGCAGCGTCACGGCACAGGCCAGTGCCGCGGCGGCGAAGGTGGGTCTTGATCGCATCGTTCCTCCCGAAAACCGTCTTTTCGAACCTCCTCGAACAAACCAGACATAAGGTATTCTTTTCGTAAAGTCTCGAAAAGAGGAGGACGCGGTGCCACTGGGCCGGTGGACTCCGCTGCACCACCCGGAGATCGAGGACGTCGTGCTCGACGACGTGCTGCAGGCGCTCGCCGACCCGACGCGCCGCCGGATCGTGCGGCTGCTCATCGACGAGGGCGACCGGCCGTGCGGAACGTTCGGCCTGAACATCGCCGCGTCAACCCTCAGCCACCACTTCCGAACACTGCGCAAAGCCGGAATCCTCCGGCAGCACGACAGCGGACGGCGCCGGATCAACACACTGCGCCTCACCGAACTCGACAACCGGTTCCCCGGCGTCGTACGCACAATCCTCCAAGCAGCAGACGACTAAACACCCGCACGCCACGCCCGGCGCCGGTACACCGCCACCACCACAGATGCGGTCGCAACCAGCTTCGCCACCACCGCGACACGAGCCCCCAAGTACTCGGACGGAGTACGGGTGAAGGGCACCTTTCGCCAACTAACTTGGTAAAAGGTGCCCTTCACCCACCACTCGATCGGTGGGGAGTCGAACCGGAGCGGAGCTGGCGTCGTGCGGGTTCACCTGGACGGTGCATGAGTGAAGGGCACCTTTGACCGGCATAGTCGGTCAAAGGTGCCCTTCACTCGGTTCCGGGCCACTCACGGGACCTCGATCAGTTCGTTGGTGCCGGACCAGCAGATGCTGAAGCATTGATCAGCGGCGCCGACGCCCCGGCGAATATCAAGCTGGGAAGGCAGGTCGATGCGCGTCTGCAACGTCAGAGCGCGCTACACCGAGAGGCGGCTGCCTTGTCCTTGCACGCGATTGTTGACGAGTCCGTGCTCCAGCGGACTCAGGGCGACGGCGCTGTGCTGAACGAGCAGCTGAAGCACTTGATCGAGATGTGTGACCATCCGCAAGTCACTTTCCAGGTGATGCCGTTCAACACCGGACCAGGCCGAGGGCACCTGGGGTCCTTTAAATGGCTTGGTTTTCCGCGACCGAACGACCCGGGTGTCGTGTACGTGGAGAACCAACTTGGAGGCCTGTACCTGGAGGAGCCAGAGGAGATCGAGCAGTTCAACGCAGATTTCAATCACTTGAGTGCGGAGGCGCTGTCCACACATGATTCCAAGGGACTGCTGATCGATCTCTTGAGAGGTAGCTAACCGATGATCGACTTCTACGTTCGCGACTCCACCGAGTTAGTCGGAACTTGGCGAAAGAGCAGCTGCAGCGGCCCCAACGGCGGCGACTGCGTCGAGGTTGGCATGGCTTGGCGGAAGGGCAGCCGGAGCGGTCCTAACGGTGGCCAATGCGTCGAAGTCGGCCTCGGAGAGTCGGTGACCGGGGTGCGGGATTCGAAGGATCCGAGCGGACCGGCGTTGTTGTTCGGGCCTGATGCGTGGGTTGGCTTCCTCAGCGGTGTCAAGGCGGATCGCTTCGACCGCTGACCGGCGACGATGGGTGCGCGAGCCGGGGCTCCGGCGCCCGCCGAGCACGCTCACGCTGGCCTCAGTCCCGGCGCTGGTACACCGCCACTGTCACGGATGGTCGGTGTGCTGGGTCGAGGCAGGGCGGCGATGCGGGTCCGCAGATTCTCGGACGACGTGTGCCAGTGGTAGTTGATCACCTCGGGCGGCGCTTCTTTCCGCAGTAGTTGATCGCTGGCTTTGGTGCGTCGCCGCACGCCGGTGGTGAGGTGCTGGTCCTGTTGTGCGGTGCGCCTTGGCCGCCGTCTAGCGACGACTGTTGGGGTTGCTGGTGCGGTCGTCATCCTGATCGGCGGTGGGGGCTGTGGTCCACTGCAGGAGGAAGCGCAGTGCTTCCTCGGAGGTGGTGTCGGGTTCTGCGGTGAAGGCGACTAGCTGCTGGTCGGGGTGGGTGTCGACGGAGAACTGCTGGACGTTCAGGTCGAGGGTGCCTGCCACCGGGTGGTGGTAGGTCTTGTTGAGCTGTCGTGCGCCGCGTACCTGGTGGCTGGCCCACCAGGTACGGAAGTCCGGGTCGCGGACGCTCAGCTCGCCGACCAGCGCGCTCAGGGTCGGGTCGTGGGGGTTTCGGCCTGCTTCCATGCGTAGGACTGCGACACAGTCACGGGCGGCGCGTGGCCAGTCCGCGTAGAGGGATCGGAACGTGTTGTCGAGGAAGGTCAGCCGGATCAGGTTGCGCTCGGCAGGGGGCAGCGCCCCGAAGTCGGTCAGCAGGGCGGCGGCGCCGCGGTTCCAGGCGAGGACGTCCATGCGGCGGTTGAGGACCATCGCAGGGATGTCGGGCATCGTGTCCAGCAGCTGCCGCAGCCGCGGCGCCACCTCCGACCGACCGGCTTGCCGGACGGGAGCCGCCGGGGCGACGTCGGCCACGGTGAACAGGTAGTCGCGCTCGTCCGGGGTGAGCCGTAGCGCGTCAGCGAGTGTGTCGAGGACTGGGCGGGAGACCCGGCGGGTGCGTCCCTGCTCCAGCCGGACGATGTAGTCGACGCTCACGTGCGCGAGCTGGGCCAGCTCCTCCCGGCGCAGGCCCGGGACGCGGCGCAGCCTGCCGTCGTCGGCTATGCCCGCCTCATGCGGGTCGAGCGCGGCGCGGCGGGCGCGCAGGAATTCGCCCAGTTCGCTGCCTTCGGTAGCCACGGCTCCAGTCTTCCGGAGATCGTGGCCGCCTGCCTGGTACTGGCCTGCATACGCAGGTTCCTCCCTGGTATCCCGCACCGGGCGGCGCGACGGTGGAAGTCGTTGGACATCCACTTCGGACGACTGGAGAGCACCACCCATGAGGACAGACGTCACCTTCCTCAGCGCCGGCATGAAGATCGCCGGCCACCTCTACACCCCCGAGGACGCTGCCGGTCCGCGCGCGGCCCTCGTCGTCGGCCACCCCGGCAGCAGCGTCAAGGAGCAGGCCTCGGGCCTGTACGCGCGGCGCCTGGCCGAGCAGGGCTTCGTCACCCTCGCGTTCGACGCCGCCCACCAGGGCGAGAGCGAAGGCGAGCCGCGCGGCCTGGAGGATCCGGCCCAGCGGATCGAGGACATCAAGGCCGCGGTCTCGTTCCTCACCACCCGGGACGAGGTCGATCCCGACCGCATCGGGATGCTCGGCATCTGCGCCTCCGGCGGGTACGGCCTCGCCGCCACCGCGACCGAGCACCGCATCAAGGCCCTCGGCACGGTCAGCGCCGTCGACGTCGCCCGCCAGTTCCGACTCGGCGCCGACGGCACCCAGGACCCCGCCGTCATCCAGGGCATGCTCGACGCGGCCGCAGCGGCGCGCACCGCCGAAGCCCGCGGCGAGGGCGTCCAGACCTTCGATCTCTTCCCCGACACCGAGGAGGAGGCCCGCGCGGGCGGACCGCACGTCTACGAAGGCTGGGAGTACTACTGCACCCCACGTGCCGGGCACCCGCGCTCAGCGAAGTCGTTGACCTGGAGCAGCGTCGACCGCATCGCCACCTTCGATGCCTTCCGCTCCGTCGACCTGATCGCGCCGCGCCCGCTGCTCATGATCGTCGGCCGCGAGGCGGTGACCTCCTGGATGAGCGTGGAAGCGTTCCAGAAGGCGGTCGGCCCGAAGGAACTGCACTGGATCGAGGGCGCCGTGCACAACGACCTCTACGACAAGGACGAGTACGTCACGCCAGCGGTCGCGAAACTGACCGACTTCTTCAGGGGCCACCTGTCCGAGACCAGCTAAACGAGTCCCTGAGCATCGCACGCGCCACGCCTGGCCACCCGACGCAACACCTGGGCAAATGCTCACGCGATGCTCATCTGCACGCGGCAGTGCCTCAAATCGGCGCGGAAACTACGACCCGAGTGTCCTTTTCCGTTCCTCGGTGTGCCATCAGAAGGCATCGACTGGTACCTGCAACTCGCCTACGCGGCAATGGAAAAGGGCTGGCGGGACGGCAACCAGGCAGTGCCCGAATGGTTTCTCCACATAGGACCCAAATGGGGAGCCAGCGAGATCCATGAATCTCGGGTACGTGCCGGGCTTGCTTCAGACGAGGTCGTACGCGTCAGCGGTGATTCGCGATGGTCCAACCGCGACTGAGCGCACGCTGGCTTCAGTCCCGGCGCTGGTACACCGCCACTGTCACGGATGCGGTCGGTGTGATGGGTCGAGGCAGGGCCGCGATGCGGGTCCGCAGGTCCTCGGGCGTGGCGTGCCAGGCGCTGGGGCCCATCGCTACCACCGCCTCGGTTTCCGCCTCGTCGAGGGATAGCGGGAACTGGCAGGTCTGCTGGGACACCGGGGTGAACCGGTCGGCCAACTGTTCGGTCAGCCGCTGCTGCTTGTGCTCGTCGACCTTGAGCAGGTCGAGCGCGGCGACCAGCCCGGCGAGGTGGTCGGAGTTCGGGACCACCACCACGAGGTACCCGCCGGGGCGCAGCACGCGGTGCATCTCGGCGGCGTTGCGCGGCGCGAAGACGTTCAGCACCACCGACGCCGCCCCGGTGCGCACCGGTAGCGGCTGCCACGCATCGGCCACCACCGCACCCAACCTCGGATGGGCCTTGGCGGCGCGTCGGCAGGCGTACTTCGAGACGTCGAGCGCGACTCCGATCCGCTGCGGCGACTCCGCCAGCACGCGGGCGAGGTAGTAGCCGGTCCCGGCCCCGAGGTCGACCACGCAGCCCTCGACCCCTGCCACCGCCGCGGCCACCGCGTCGGCGATCGGTGCGTAGTGGCCCGCGGCGAGGAAGTCAGCCCGAGCCGCGACCATCGCCGCGGTGTCACCGACCATCCGGCTCCTGCCGGACAGCAGGCTCACGTAGCCCTGCCGGGCGATGTCGAACACGTGGTTCGTCGTGCAGCGCAACGTGTTCCCGGCCCGGTCCAGGTCCGAACCGCAGTGCGGACAGGCCAGCACCGCCACCACGTCGTCCAGCACGTTCGCCCTCCACCCCGTCGGTAGGAGATTCTAGAAGTCGTCGACCGGCTGGATGGTGTGGGCAGATGTGGGAGTGGGTTTCGGCACCCGACTACTGGGCCGCGCGGTTCGCGGTGCAGCACCTGCTGGCGCTCGGCTACCTGATGGGTTTCGTCAGCGCGGTCCGCCAGTTCCGGGGCCTGCTCGGCGAGCGCGGCCTGACGCCGATCCCCCGGTTCCTGGCGCGGGTGTCCTTCGGCCAGGCGCCGAGCCTGTTCCACCTGCACTACTCCGACCGGTTCTTCGCGGGCGTGGCGTGGCTCGGCGTCGTCGGGAGCGCGCTGGCGCTGGTCGGCCTCGCCGACATCGCACCGCTGTGGGCGTCGATGGCGTGGTGGCTGCTGCTGTGGCTGCTGTACCTGTCGATCGTCAACGTCGGGCAGGTCTGGTACTCCTTCGGCTGGGAATCGCTGCTGCTGGAAGCGGGCTTCCTGGCGATCTTCCTGGGTCCGGCGGCAATGCCGCCACCGGCGCCGGTGCTGTGGCTGCTGTGCTGGCTGCTGCTCCGCCTGGAATTCGGTGCCGGGCTGATCAAAATGCGCGGCGACGCGTGCTGGCGGGATTTCACCGCGCTGTACTACCACCACGAGACGCAGCCGATGCCCGGCCCGCTGAGCTGGTGGTTCCACTGGTTGCCGGGACCGCTGCACAGGATCGAGGTGGCCGCCAACCACGGCACCCAACTGGTGGTGCCGTTCCTGCTGTTCGCCCCGCAGCCGATCGCCACCACGGCGGCGTTGATCATCGTGATCACGCAGGTGTGGCTGATGTTGAGCGGGAACTTCGCCTGGTTGAACCTGCTGACCATCACGCTGGCGTTCGCGGCGATGGACTCGTGGCTGCTGCGCTGGGTGACGCCCGCGCCACCGCCGCTGGCCGACCCGCCGCGGTGGTTCGTAGCGGCGGTGCTGGCCGTGACGGTCGTGTTCGTGGTGCTCAGCTACTGGCCGGTGCGCAACATGCTGGGACGGCGGCAGGTGATGAACCGCAGCTTCAACAGGCTGCACCTGGGCAACACCTACGGCGCCTTCGGCAGCGTCACCCGCACCCGCTACGAGGTGGTCGTCGAGGGCGCGGCCGACGCCAACGCGCCGTGGCGGACGTACGAGTTCAAGGGCAAGCCCGGCGACCCGCACCGCCGACCGCCGCAGGTGGCGCCCTACCACCTGCGGCTGGACTGGCTGATGTGGTTCCTCGCGATTTCGCCCAGCTACGGCCGAACCTGGCTGCCGAGCCTGGTGGAAGCGTTGCTGCGAGGCGAAGAACCCGTGCTGCGGCTGCTGCGCCACAACCCGTTCCCAGAGCAGCCACCGGCCCTGGTGCGCGCCGAGCTGTACCGCTACCGCTTCGCGACCCGCGCCGAACGCCGGGAAACGGGAGCCTTCTGGATCCGCAGCCGGGTCAGCGACTTCGTCCCGCCCCTGTCCCTGGCCGACCTGAAGTGATCAGCCGCGGGCGGAGAGCTCGCCGCGCGGACCTTCACTGAGCGACGCGGGACGGGACCGCGTCTGCTCCGCGCGTCGGCCGCCGTAGCGCCCGGCGCCGAGGCTCACCTCGCCGGTCGGCCCGGCGGAAACCTGGTGCAGGCTCGCGGAAAGATCGGCTTCCAGGCCGCCGGGCAGCTTCAACCGAACCAGCAGCGGCAGCAGGAAACCGATCGCCACCATCGCGACCAGCACCGGTGTCAAGCTGCCGAGCAGCACGGTGGGCACCTGGTACCGCAGGAAGAACGCGCTCCACAGCAAGGCCAGCATGACCAGCGAAACGGCGATCAAGGCCGTGCTGCCGACCACGCTGGAGCGAACTCGCCGAATGCGCTGCTCCGCCAGCACCCGCACGCGGTGCGCCTCGGAGTGGCGGCTGTCGAACTTCTCCACCCGCCGCAGGTACCGCATCGCGCGGCGGAAGTGCAGCGCGGACAGCTGGGCGTCGCCGCTCTCCCCGATCTTGTACGCCGCCACCCCGGCGACGAAGTACGGTTCGGCCTCGTCGGCGGCCGAACCGATCGCCTCCCGAGCGACCGCCAGCGCCTCCAGGTAGAGGTCATCGCTGCCGGTGGCGTCGCCGCGCTGGACCAGCAACCTGGCCAACTCGACCTGCAACCGCCACTTCGGCAGGTCGCAGTCCGCCCGGTCCAGCGCGTAGCGCAGCGGCTCCTCCGCGCTCAAGAGGTCCCCGGAGGACCGCGCGACGGCGCGGGCCAGCCCGATCGCGGCGGTTCCGTTGCCGGGCTCCAGCACGGTCGCCCGGCGGAACTCCGGTGCCGCCCGCCCGGCCCATTCCCCCGGCTCGCCGCCGTCGATGTCCCGCTGGAGGTGGAGGTTGCCCAGCTCGATGTGCGCCTGCACGTCGTAGAAGTCCCGTTCCACCGCCTTGCCGAGCAGTTCCGCCGCCTCGTCGAAACGCCCCAGTTGGCTGTACAGCGCGGCGAGATCGACGTAGGCGCCCTGGTGCGGGTCGAGGTCGACGGCGGTGCGCAGGTGGTACTCGGCGGTGGCGTAGTTGCCCCGGCGGAAGTGCAGCACCCCGGAGAGCACGTGGGCTTCGGTCGAGTACGCGTCGTCGGCCAGCACTCCGACGCAGAGCCGCTCCACCTCGTCGTGGTGGGCGTCGAGCCCGCTGCGCAGCAGCGCCGAGGCCAGCGCCAGCCGGATGTCGGCAGCCGTCGGATGGAGCACCAGCGCCGCCCGGAACTGCCGCTCGGCTTCCGGGATGTCGTTGCGCTGCAACGCGAGCCAGCCGAGCGCTTCCAGCGCTTCGCGACGTTCGTCCACGGTCGCGGAGCCGTCCAGCAGTCCCCGGAACAGCTCCTCGGCGACCGGGAACCGCTTCTGCACCAACAGGATCCAGCCCAACTCGAACTGCAGCGACCGCTCGTGGGCGAACCTCGGCAGCATCCCGCGGACCAGCCGTTCCGCCTCGCCGTGCCTGCGCAGCTTGCCCAGGACGTTCGATTTCAGCAGCAGGGTGGTCAGCCGCAGCGGCGCGAGCGCCAGCACCTCGTCGCACTGCGCCAACGCCTTGTCCAGCCGGTTCGTCCACACGTAGATCAGCGCCAACTGGTGCTGGAAGTCCGGGTCGCGCGGGAAGCGTTCGAGCGCCGACCTGGTGGCTGCTTCGGCGTCGCGGAGTTCACCCATCCGGCACAGGGCGCTGATCTCGTCCAAGTACCCGACGTCGTAGAACGGATCCAACCGCTGCACTTTTCGGGCGGCCTCGACGGCCTCCGCGAACCGGCCCAGCCCCTCGAACGTCCGCCCGAGTTCCACCACCAGCAGCACCCAGTCCGGATGCCGCCGCATCTCCTCCCGCAGCAGCGCCAGGGCGTCGTCGAAACGGCCTTGGATGCGCAGCACTTTGACCTGGTTTCGGATCGCGACCGGTTCCCTCGTGCCGATCTGCTGACAGCGCCGGAACCGTTCGAGCGCGGCCTCGTAGCGGCCCTGCTCCGCCTCGCGCCAGCCGAGGCATTCGTGCACCGATTCGTCGTCGGGGAACCGCTCGGCCAGTTCCGCCGCCGCGGCGTCCGCGCTGCGCCGCAACTCCTCCAGGAATCCGATCCGGCGCACTCCGGCCGCCGCGTTGTCCGGGTCGAGTCGGATCGCCGTCTCGGTCTCCCGCAGCGCCTCGTCGTAGCGTCCCTGCCGGGAGTACTCCGCGATCAGGGCCGACCGCAGGTACCAGCCCTCGCCGCACGCCACCAGCCCGTCGTCCAAAGCGGACAGTGCGGCCTCATGATCACCTCGCGCGGACAGCACCAGGGAGAGTTCCTCGTGCAACTCCGGTCGGCGCGGCCGACGGCGCAACGCCTCCCGCGCCGCCGCCTCGGCCTCGTCGAGACGCCCCATCAGGCGCAGCGACATCACCCAGTGCTCCAGGCTGTCCGCGTTGCCGGGTGCCCCGTTCAACGCCTGCTCGAACCAGCCGAGCGCGGCTCGGTAGTCGTTTCGCTCGAAATACGCCTTGCCGAGGTGGTGGCACAGGTCCGGGACTTCTGGGAACTGCTGCTGGGCGGCTTCGGCCACCGCCAACAGCTCGTCGTAGCGGCTCAGCCTGGACAGGAAGTGCAGCCGGTTGGCGTGCAGTTCGAAACCGTTCGGGGCGTCGGCGAGGAACTGGACGCATGCCGCCAACGCCTCGGCTGCGCCGTACTGGCGGTCCAGCACATCGACCAGTTGGAACCGCAGTTCCTGGTCGTGCGGCTGGACTCGCAGGGCGCTCCGGGCGGCCTGTTCGGCTTCGGCCAACCGCCCGGCGCTCGCCAGCAACACCACCTCTGAATCGCGTGACCAGTGCGGATCGATGCGGAACGCTTGGCGCACCGCTTCGATGCTGTCGTCGTCGCGGTCCTGCGCGCTGCGCAGCCACGCCAGCTCGACGTGCAGCTGGGGCTGCTCGGGCTGGCGGTTCAAGGCATCGGTGAGCAGCTTGTCCGCTTCGTCGTACCGTTCGGCGTAACGCAGGAAAGTCGCGTGCCATTCGATGATCAGCGGGCTGTTCGGATGCATCGCGGCGGCCGCTTCGATGCGTTCGAGGGCCAACTCGCTCTGGTCGTGCGCTTCGGCGAGCCGGGCGCGGGTCACCAGCAGCTGCGGATCCTCGGGCCGGTGCCGCAGGGTCTCGGCCAGCACCTGGTCGGCTTCCTCGAACCGGCTCAGGTACTGCAGGTAGGAGGCTTTCCGGTTACCGGCGACGTGGTGCGCCGGGTCGATCCGCATCGCCTGGTCCAGGGCTTGCAGCGCGGCCGCGTAACGGCCCTGGTCGAGCCGCGCGTACGCCAGGGCGGACAGCAGGTCCGGGTGATCGGGAACCAGCTGCAACGCCTGCTGCGCGGCGGTCACCGCATCGTCGGCGCGGCCCAGGTACGCGAGCCCGTAGACGCGCGTGCGCAGGGCCTTGAGGTCCTCCGGCGCGACGTCGAGCGCGGCGTCGACCTGCGCCAACGACTCCTCGTCGCGGCACATCGAGGTCAGTGCGGCGGCTCGGGCCAGGCGAACCGGGACGCTGCGCGGAAACCGCGCCGCGGCGTCATCGGCGGCCACCAACGCCGCTTCGTAGCGAAACACGTTCGCCAACGCCTTGATCCAACGCGCCCGAACCGCGTCGGAATCGGGATCCAGTTCGACGGCGCGCTCGAAGTCAGCCAGCGCGGCGGCCGGGCCTTGGCGGATCGTTGCCACCCGCCCCCGCAGGATGCGCAGCTCGGCGCTGTCGCCGTGCGCCAGCGCCCGGTCGACGGCTTGCTGCGCTTCGACGTAGCGGCCCTGCTGCCGGAGCAGATCGATGTCGTCGAAATCGAGCTCGTCATCGGAGAACTCGCCCACACCCGCACCTCCCGGCCACCACCAGCGGCAGTTTGCCACCGGTGATCGCCGAGCCGGTGCGGATCGCCGAACTTCGCGGGCGGTTGTTGCCGGTTCTCGGCCAGGACGGCGACCCCTCAGCCCTTGGCGGCTGCTTCCAGGGTCGCGATGTCGAGCTTGCCCATGCCGTACATCGCCTTCATCACCCGGTTGGCCTTCTCCTGGTCGGGATCGGTGACCAGCTCCAGGAACCTGGTCGGCACGATCTGCCAGGACAGGCCGTACTTGTCCTTCAGCCAGCCGCAGGGTCCGGGCTCGCCGCCCTCGCCGAGCCGCTGCCACAGCCGGTCCACTTCTTCCTGCGAATCGCAGTGCACCTCAAGCGAGATCGCTTCGGTGAACTTGAACTCCGGACCGCCGTTGAGGCCCACGAGCCGCTGACCGGCCAGCTCGAACACCACCACCATGACCGTGCCCGGCTCCCCCGGCCCCGCGTCCCCGTAGCGCAGCACGTCGACCACGCGCGAGTTCTCGAAGATCCCGATGTAGAACTCCGCCGCTTCCTCCGCCTGGGTGTCGAACCACAGGTTGGGCGTGATCTTCTGGCTGATCTCGTACACGTCCGTCTCCCATCTTCTCGCCACTTCATGCGAGCACTGATGGGTTGGACCGGCCACCGCGGCAGAACTAATCGGTCACCTGGTCACAAATCGATCACCAGGTCGGGCGCAGCGGGTAGTGCGCGTCGGTGTCGTCCAGCCGGACGCCGAGGACCTGGTGCAGCTGGACGAGGTTGCGTTCGAAGCCCAGCTGGCAGGCCGCCATGTACAGCCGCCACACCCGCGCCCGGTCGAGGCCGACCTCCGCGACCGCCTCGTCCCAGTGCCGCTCCAGGTTGGCGCACCAACCGGCCAGCGTGAGCGCGTAGTGCTCGCGCAGGTTCTCCTCGTGGCGCACCTCGAAGCCGTTGTCGTTCATCGCCGACACCAGCGTGCCCACCGGCTCCAGCTCGCCGTCCGGGAAGACGTAGCGACCGATGAACTTGCCCGGCCGCGAGCCGTGGCTGCCGTCCGGCCGGGTGATGCAGTGGTTCA
Organism: Saccharopolyspora antiqui; assembly: GCF_052246905.1. NCBI lineage: Bacteria > Bacillati > Actinomycetota > Actinomycetes > Pseudonocardiales > Pseudonocardiaceae > Saccharopolyspora > Saccharopolyspora antiqui. Next base: position 16,524 of record NZ_JBQQBO010000023.1, on the reverse strand, counting down.
GCAACCGGCCGCCGGGCACCAGCTTGTCGTGCAGGAACGAGAAGTAGCCCGGCAGCTGCGCCAGCCCGATGTGCTCGGTGAGGCCGATGGAGCTGACCGCGTCGAAGCCGGTCTCGGCGACGTCGCGGTAGTCCAGGTGCCGGACCTCGGCGAGGTCGGCCAACCCGCGTTCGGCGATCGTCTTCTGCGCCCACTGCGCCTGCTGCCGGGACAGCGTCACACCCAGCGCGCGCACCCCGTAGTGCTCGGCCGCGTGCATCACCATGCCGCCCCAGCCGCAGCCGACGTCCAGCAGCCGCATGCCCTCCTGCAACCCAAGCTTGCGCGCCACCAGGTCGTGCTTGGCGAACTGCGCTTCCTCCAAAGTGGACGTCTTCGCGGGGTACACCGCGCAGGTGTAGGCCATCGACGGGCCCAGCACCCACTCGTAGAACCGGTTGGACACGTCGTAGTGGTACGAGATCGACTTGCTGTCGCGGCGCTTGGAGTGCCGCCAGCCGCGCGAGCGGTGCTCGACCTCCGGCGGGCGCACCGGCCACCACAGCCGGTACCCGGCCAGCTTCACCGCCAGCTCGCGCCGCAGGCTCGGCGGGATGTCGTTCAGCGCGACTGCCGGGAACGCGGCCAGCGCGGTGTACATGTCGCCGTGCACCTCGATCGCACCGGTGACGTAGGCGCGCGCCAGGCCGAGCTCACCCGGTGCGGCCGCCAGGTGCGAAAGCGCCAGCGGGGATCGGATTTCCACGCAGACGTCCGCCCCGGATCGCCCGGCCCGGCTGCCGTCGAAGGCGCGGACTTCCACCGAGACATCGCTTCCGAGTATGCGCGTGAACACCTCTGCCCAGCCCATCAGCGGATCTCCTTCCTGCTGCTCATCTCGCCCGCACGCATTTCTCGTACAGTCCCGGAAGTCGGCCCTTCGGGTCGTACCGCTGCTTCAACCGCTGGTAGACCGGCTGGTTGTACAGCTGCCAGAACTCCTCTTCGGTGAAGTAGGAGTCGGAGTACAGCGACTTGTGGCCGTCGAGCTCGGTAACCACGCGCTCGATCGCCCTGTTGTGCCGACCGGGCGCCTCACCCGGTTCGAGCGGCACCGTCGCCCAGAAGCCGACGTTGACGTACAGCGTGTTCGGGTCCATCGGGTAAAGCGGCCAGCCCTTGCGGTCGCGCAGCCGAACCGGGCACAGCCAGACCGGCCTGATGCCGATCTCGCGGTGGAAGAACTCCAGGAACTCCGGCAGCCGGTCGACCGGGATCTCCACGTCCTGGATCACCGGCTCGTTGGTGCCCTTGCCGCGCAGCACCGCGAGCCGGTCGGTCACCGCGTGGCGGCGATCCCAGGCCACGATCCGGCGGTAGACGTCGGAGCGGCGGTACTGCTGCGGCCAGAACCGGCGGACCACCGGGTGCTGCGCGCCGAGCGCCCGGGAGCACCAGAACCAGTCGGTGTCCCAGCGCCACAGGTAGTCGTGGATGCCCAGGTAGTCGGTCTGCCGCTGCTGGATGGACCGGTAGTAGATCTGCAGCCCGGTGTAGTCGCTGGTGAACGGCGCGCGGTCCACATAGGAGCCCAGCGTCAGGTACTGCTCGCCCGGGCTGAACACGGTGCCGTCCACGAAGTCGACCGGCTGCCCGTCGAAGCTGCCGTCGCGGCAGATCTCGGCGATCGCGGTGGCGCACTCCCGAGCCGAGCCGAACCGCACGTGCTGCAGCCGGACGTACGGCTTGACCTGCTCCAGCTCGATCTCCAGCCGCAGCGCGTAGCCCAGGGTGCCGTAGGAGTTGGGGAAACCCCGGAACAGTTCGGCGTGCTCACCGTCCGGCCGGGCCCGCACCACCTGGCCGTCGCCGGTGAGGATCTCCATCTCCCGCACGGATTCGTGCGGCAGGCCGCTGCGGAAGGAGGTCGACTCGATGCCGAGCCCGGCGACCGCTCCGCCCAGCGTGATCGTCTTGAGCTGGGGCACCACCATCGGGATGTGCCCGGAGGGCAGCAGCGCGGCCACGATGCTCTCGTAGGTCGCCATGCCCTGCACCTGCGCGGTGTGGTTGGTCGAATCCACTTCGAGCACCTGGTTGAAGCGCCCGACGTCCAGCCCCGGCGCGGCCGAGGGCGCGCGGAACCGAAAGAGGTTCGACGTCGGTTTGGCCAGCCGAATCGGCGCGCCCTCCGGGAGCCGCGCGTACTGCGCCGTCAATGCGGCTACCTCGTCGGAATGGCTGGCTGCCGCGACTGTTCCGTGATCGGCCATGCACTGACTCTATTGCCGAGCCCGTCCGCAGGCATCCCGCTTTGTGGGCCACAAACGCGGCCGCATAGTGGACAAACGCCCCCAAGCGGCCATCGGGAAACCGGATGATCCGCTACCGGAGATCCCGAAATACCAGGTGGCCGACGTCCGGCCGGGGATATCGGACGTAATTAGTTGCCTAATGCAAGCTTACCGGGATTTCAATCACATCAGCGGGTCTCACCGCCACATCAGCGGATCATTGGGCCCGCCGCAGCGCCCAGGCCCGCAAGCCGCGGAAGCTCTGCACCTTCGTCGGCCCGACCGAGATCAGCCGGTACTCCCGGTGCGCCCGCAACGCATCCGCCAGCTCGCGGTCCACCAGCACCGAAGCCGGGCGGGCCACCGAGGTCAGCCGACTCGCGATGTTCACCGTCGAGCCGTAGACATCGCCGAACCGGGCCAACACCGGACCCTGCGCGAGCCCGATCCGCAGCGGCGGCAGCAGGTCGGTCTCGGCGATCCGCTCGTTGAGGGTCAACGCGATCTCGGCGGCCTCGGCCGCGGTGTCGGTCACGAACAGCACCTCGTCGCCCACCGTCTTTATCACTCGGCCGTGGTTCTCCGCGACGACGGCACCGGCCAGCGCCTCGAAGCCGTCGATCAGCCGGGCCAGCTCCAGTTCGGTGAAGTCCCGGATCAACCTCGTGTAGCCGACGATGTCGGCGAAGCCGATCACCTGCACCCGCTCGTCAGCGCCCGGGTCTCGTTCGGTCAGCTCGCGGGACGCGCAGGCCGCCAGGTGCCGCCGCCACACGTAGTCCTGCATCCGCTGCATCACCGGCAGGATCACCTCGGCGACCTGGGCGGTGGTCACCACGTCCACCGCGAACTTCTCGCCCAGCAGCGACTTGAAGATGCCCACCTGCCACTCGGCCAGCCGCGACATGGTCTGCGCCAGCGACCGGGCGACCGCCGACTCCAGTTCGGGCGGGATCACCTCGGCGGAGACCAGCTCCACCAGAGAACGCAGCGCGTCGATGTCGGCGTCGGTGAACACCACCGCGTCGTCGTCGACGTGCGCGAAGCCCATCGCCTGCCACAGCTGCTCGGCGCGGACCACCGGCACCCCGGCCGCCTCGGCGACCTCGTCCTTGGTGTAGTGCGGGGCCCCGCCGAGGATGGTCGCCTCGACCTCCCGGCCGCGCGGTTCATCGCGTGGTTCGGACAACGAGCACATCGCATTCCGCCCGGCGGGAGGCCTCCGACGGCACCGAGCCGAGGATCCGCCCCTTCAAGGTGTTCAGCCCGCGGCTGCCCACCACCAGCAGGTCGGCGGTCGACTTCGCGGCGGCGGCCAGCAGCACCACCACCGGCTCACCGACCGAGGCGAAGGTCTCGATGCTCGTCGCGCCCGCCGCGCGGGCGACGTCGGTGGCCTCGCGCAGGGTGCTCTCGGCCGGTGCCGAACCGATCACTTGGAAGGCCTCGTCGCCGAGCGCGTCCTGCGCCTGCTCGACCTCCCGCGCGCTGCTCGGGTAGTAGGCGCAGACGATCACCAGCCGGGCGGCCGAGTCGCTGGCGACCTCGGCGGCGCGGGACACCGCGCGCAGCGAAGGCGCCGAGCCGTCCGTTCCGACGACGACGGTGCGGTATCTGGACATCGGACTCTCACTTCCACAGCAGGGCTGGCTGGTTGGCACCGGCGTGAACACTAACGATCGCGCCGCCGGACGGTCACGGGTCACTACCGATCACGCCGGGCCGCGAATCGCGATTCAGCGGCCCACCGGCCGGTTTGTTCGCTCGGCCAAACCGTCGTGAAAAGTCTCGTCCGACCCCACAACCTGGTAGTGCGCTGCACGCGCGTAGGTTTCGCCGCAACTCGCCAATCCATTTGGTGATGCAGAACACGCATTCACTGGGCCGAATCACGCCACGTACGTAACCTTTCGCGCATAACGGACGCATCGGGAGAAGCCGTGACCACACCTAGTCTCCACCCCGGGCGGGGGATATTCCGCCGCAAACCAATCGACGCGATCACCGAGGACGGGGAAACCGGGCTGCACCGCTCCCTCGGCCTGTGGCAGCTCACCGCGATCGGGGTCGGCGGCATCATCGGCGCCGGGATCTTCTCCCTGGCCGGCGCCGTGGCCAACGAGAAGGCCGGGCCCGCCGTGCTGATCTCGTTCCTGATCGCGGGCATCGCCAGCGCGGCCGCGGCGTTCTCCTACGCCGAGTTCGCGGGCATGATCCCCAAGGCCGGTTCGGCCTACACCTACGGCTACGCGGTGCTCGGCGAGATCGTCGGCTGGCTGATCGGCTGGGACCTGCTGCTGGAGTACACCGCGATCGTCGCGGTGGTCGCCATCGGCATCTCCGGGTACTTCAACGAATTGCTCGGCTTCCTCGGCGTCGACCTGCCGTACTGGATGATGGGCGCACCGGGCACCGAGGACGGCGCCGCACCGGACGGCAGCTACAAGATCAACCTGTTCGCCGCGCTGCTGTGCCTGCTGATCGCCTTCATCCTCAACCAGGGCATGAAGAACGCGGCGCGCTTCGAAACGCTGCTGGTGTACCTGAAGGTCGGCGTGGTGCTGGTGGTGATCATCGTCGGCGCGTTCCACATCAACGCGGGCAACTACAACCCGTTCTTCCCCTACGGCATCAGCGGTGCGTTCGCCGGAGCCGCGACGGTGTTCTTCGCGGTGTTCGGCTACGACGCGATGAGCACCGCGGCCGAGGAGTCCAAGGACGCCCGGAAGCACATGCCCAAGGCGATCATCTATTCGCTGGCCGTCTCGATGGTGCTCTACGTGCTGGCCTGCCTGGTGCTCACCGGCATGGTCCCGTACCAGCAGATCAGCACCGAGAGCGCGTTCGCCACCGCGTTCGCCGACGTCGGCCTGCCGGTGCTCGGCGCGATCATCGCGGTCGGCGCCATCCTGGGCATCCTCACCGTGCTGTTCACCTTCATGCTCGGCGTGACCCGGGTGGGCTTCGCGATGAGCCGGGACGGCCTGCTGCCGAAGTGGTTCGCCAAGACCCATCCGGTGCGCAAGGTGCCCAGCCGCTTCACCTGGCTGATCGGGATCGCCTCCGCGCTGATCGCCGGTCTGCTGCCGATCGGCGAAGCGGCTGAGCTGACCAACATCGGCATCCTGCTGGCGTTCGTGATCGTGTGCGCCGCGGTGATCGTGCTGCGCTACAAGCGGCCGGAGCTGCCGCGGGCGTTCAAGTGCCCGGGCATGCCGGTCGTGCCGATCATCGGGATCGTGTTCTCGATCTGGCTGGTCACCTTCCTGGACCCGGTGACGTGGCTGCGCTTCGGCGTGTGGTTCCTGATCGGCCTGGTGATCTACTTCGCCTACGGCTACCGCAAGTCCAAGCTCAACGTGCCCAACCCCCAGAAGTGAACAGTCGCTGAAACACCAGGACCGCTGAAGAACCGGAACACCGGACGGGAGCACTACTCCTGTCCGGTGTTTCGTTTTCGTTCCGCTGCCCTCGCCCGCCCGCTTTTGCGATCATGCCCCTCGATGACAGCCGGAACTGGAGTGCGGCGGCACCCGCTGGTGCCAGCGGTGGTGCTGCTCGCCGCCGGGGTCGGGCTCGGCCTGCTGCTGCGCGCCCAGGGCCTGCAGAACGCCGCGAACTGGGCGCAGCTGGTGTCGGTGCCGCTGGCCATCGCGTCGCTGCTGCTGCAACGGCAGGCCCCGGCCGTGGTCGGCACCCTCGACCAGGTCAGCCATGCGCAGCGGAAGCTCGCGAACCTGGTGCTGGTCCAGTGGGAGGACGAGATCCGTCTCCGGCAGCTGGACAACCCGGGCACGCTCGGGGTGCGCTGGCGGCTGGCCGACGAGCCCGCGCTCGCCGGTCGCACCGACCGGATCGACGAGCTGGCGGCTACGTTCCGCGGCCACGCGTCGCGGCGGATGGTCGTCGTCGGCGAGCCCGGGATGGGCAAGACGTCGCTGGCCGTGCTGCTGGTGCGTGAACTCGTGGCGTCCCAGGCGGACGGCGATCCGGTGCCGGTGCTGCTGTCCCTGTCGAGCTGGCACCCGGCCCAGCCGCTGCACGACTGGCTGACGCGGCGGATCGCCAAGGAATACCCGGCGCTGGGCGCCGCGGAGCTCGGCGGCGATGCGGTCCGCAGGCTGATCGCCGAACACCGGGTGCTGCCCGTGCTGGACGGCCTCGACGAACTGCCCGAGGCGCTGCGCCCCGCCGCCCTGACCGCCTTGAACGAGGCGATGACCAGGGATGACCAGCTCATCCTGACCTGCCGCCGCGACGAGTACGAAACCGCCGTCGCCGAGGGCGGCGACATCGCCCGCGCCATCGTCATCGAGCCGCTGCCACTCACCACGTCCGATGTCGTCGGCTACCTGACCGACTGCCTCCGCAACCGGTCCGACCGCAGCTGGGCGACGCTGCTGGCGGCGCTCGACGACATCCCGGCAAGCCCGCTCGCGAGCGCCCTGGCCACCCCGCTCGACCTGTGGCTGCTGCGCAAGATCTACATCGACGCCCGATCCGACCCGGCGGAACTGCTCGACAGCGCGCGCTTCCCGACCTCCGCCGCGATCACCCGGCACCTCCTCGACCACCTGCCCGACGCGCTGATCAGGGCCGACCAGGCCCAATCCGGTGGCGACAAGGCGGGCTGGGACCCGGCGGACGTCAAGCGCTGGCTCGCCTTCCTCGCGCGCCACCTCGACAGCACCGACGACCGCGACCTGGCCTGGTGGCGCCTGCACCGCGCGGTGGACACCGGCCCGCGGTACCGCGCCGGGATCGGGCTGGCGTGGGGCCTGGGGTTCGGTCTGCTGACCGGGCTCGTCGGCGGACTGTACGGGTTGTTGTTCGACGCGCCCGCGGTCGGCCTGGTCGTCGGACTGGTCACCGGCTTCGGCACCGGACTGGGGTACGCGATGGCGGCCGGCCACCACGCCGAACCCGCCTACGCCAACCTCCGGCTGCGCGGCCGGGGCCGCCTGCTGCTGACCTCCACCGCGCAGCCGATGGTGCTGTGGGTGGCCAGCGGCCTCGGCATCGGCACGTTGTTCCAGTTCGTCCTGGGCGTGGACTTCTGGAGCTTCGTGCTGATCGGCGCGGTCTTCGGGCTGCTGCACGGGCTGATGGTGTGGATCGCGACGCTGGCGACCGACGACCGGGCGCAGAGCCCGGTCAGCACGCTGCGCGCGGACCTGCAGCTGGTGTCGATCCGAACGCTGGGCTTCGGCGTGGTCGGCGGGCTGGTGATCGGGCTGGTGACGGACCTGGTGGGCTACCCGGCGCTGCTGGGTTCGCTGGTCCTGGTGGCGTTGATCGTGGTGCTGCAGGACCGCGACGTGCCGCCCGCGCTGGCCAGCCTGGTGTACGTCAGCGCGGTCTGCGTCCTCCGGCTGCGGCGCCGGACCCCGTTTCGGCTGATGCGGTTCCTCGACGGCGCACACCGGCTCGGGCTGCTCCGCCGCGCCGGTCGGGTCTACCAGTTCCGGCACGCCAACCTGCAGGAACACCTCGCGGAGAGCGACGACGGGCCGGCCCCGGATTCCGCCTCGTCGTGATCCGCCCGGATGGTTGCACCGCGCGGAAGATCGCGATCGATCAAGGGTGTTCCATGCGTCTCAGCGTGCAGTGGATCACAGCGTCGACGGCCCTCGGCGGCCTAGGGTTTTCGTGTGTTGTCGGACGTTCCCGGCGAAGTTCCACGAAACTCGCCGGGCCTCAACGCCGAGGGGTGCTTGTGACACGCGTTCGCGAACTGAGCCCGTACGTCGAGTTGCACCGCGCGCAGTGGCGGGAACTGCGCGATTCCCTCCCGCTACCGCTGACCGAGGACGAACTCGTCGCCCTGCGCGGGCTCGGCGAGTCGATCGACCTCGCCGAGGTCGCCGACGTCTACCTACCGCTGTCGCGGCTGATCAGCCTCCAGGTGGCCGCCCGCAAACGGCTGCACGAGACCACCACCACATTCCTCGGCGAGGAGACGCGCGGCACGAAGGTGCCGTTCGTGATCGGCATCGCGGGCAGCGTCGCGGTCGGCAAGTCGACCACCGCGCGGATCCTGTGCGCCCTGCTGGCCCGCTGGCCCGACCACCCGAGGGTCGACCTGGTCACCACCGACGGTTTCCTGCACCCGAAGGCCGAGCTGATGCGCCGCGGCCTGATGCACCGCAAGGGATTTCCGGAGAGCTACGACCGGCGGGCGCTGCTGCGCTTCGTCACCGAGGTCAAATCCGGTGCGCCGGAAGTGGCCGCACCGGTGTACTCGCACCTCGCCTACGACATCCTGCCTGGCGAACAGCACGTGGTGCGCAAACCGGACATCCTGATCATCGAGGGCCTGAACGTGTTGCAGCCGGGTCCGAGCCTGACCGTGTCGGATCTCTTCGACTTCTCCATCTACGTCGACGCGCACACCGAGCACATCGCCCGCTGGTACGCCGACCGCTTCCTGACGCTGCGCAGCACGGCGTTCGCCGACCCGGACTCGCACTTCCACCACTTCGCCGAGCTTTCCGACGACGAGGCCCGCGCCGAAGCCGACCACCTGTGGCGCACCATCAACGAACCGAACCTGGTGGAGAACATCCTGCCCACCCGCCCCCGCGCAACCCTGGTGCTGCGCAAGGACATCGACCACTCCATCAACAGGGTGCGGCTGCGCAAGCTCTGAGCTCGGATGTCCGGATAATCCGTTGTCGAACCCCGGGTGCGCGCCCGGAAAACGAGTACTGAAGACGAAATCCCCGGCGGCGCGCGCCAAAGACGGCTTGCCCGGCCCGTCGGGGGGTGTGAGCCGGACAAACCGTCTTCCCTGCCCTGTCGAGGTGCAGGCCTGGCATTTCTCCCAATCCGGGACCAGTGGGGGAAACGTGGTCACCGGATCTCCTTACGCGCTCCCAACGGGAGCAACAACAGACTGCCGCATCCCCAGCGGCCACGAAACCCGTGCAAATACGCATGACCATACGTATTCGCGCACCGAGCCGACAGACCGCGCATGCCCCACCACACAACGTCACTTTGTCGGGTCACTTTTGTCGGGTCATGTTGCCGGGTCACGTCGCCGGGTCACGTCGCCGGGTCATGCAGTCGGCAAGATCACTTGTGATCAAGGTCGACTACGCCACGCGGCTGCGCGTATTAGGCTGGTCGCGTGGCACGATCCACATCCAGTCGGCGGCGGGCGGGCAACCTGCCCGCGGATTCGACGAGTTTCATCGGACGCCGACGCGAACTTGCCGAACTCAAACGGCTGCTGTCCGAACATCGGCTGGTCACCCTCACCGGACCGGGCGGGGTGGGCAAGACCAGGCTGGCGCTGCGGGTGGCAGCCGACGTCCGGCGCGCCTTCCACGACGAGGTGTGGTTCGTCGATCTGGCGCACCTGCGGGAACCCAGGCTGGTCGCCGAAACCGTCGCGGGTCAGCTGGAGCTGCGGGAGCAGCCCTCGCGCCCGGTGACCGACACGATCATCGATCGGCTGGCCACCGGTCCCCTGCTGCTCGTGCTCGACAACTGCGAGCACCTGATCGACGAATGCGCGAGCCTGGTGACCACGCTGATCCAGTCGTGTCCGCAGCTGCGGGTGCTGACCACGAGCAGGCAATCCCTCGGCCTGGTCAGCGAATGCACGTTTCCGGTGGTCCCGTTCCTGGTGCCCGATCCGGGCGAGATCGGCTCACCGGCCGCGGTCGCGCACTTCGACTCGGTGCGGCTGTTCATCGAGCGCGCCACCGCGGTGGTGCCAAAGTTCAACGTCGACAGCTGCAACTACCAGGCGCTGGCCCAGATCTGCCACTACCTCGACGGGATTCCGCTGGCGATCGAGCTGACCGTGACCCGGCTTCGCTCGCTGTCGCTGGAACAACTCGCCGACCGCTTGCACGAGCGGCACAACCTGCTCGGCAACGGCAGGCACGGACTAACGCCGCGGCACCGGACCCTGCGCGCCCTGATCGACTGGAGCTACGAACTGTGCTCCGAGCAGGAACGCCGGGTGTGGACCTGCGCATCGGTGTTCTCCGGGACCTTCGACCTCGACGGCGTGGAGTTCGTCGCCAGCGGCGACGAGGTGCCGCGCGAAGAGGTGCTCGCGCTGGTCGACGCCCTGGTGGACAAGTCGATCTTCCTGCCCGAGGAGAGCCCGAACGGCGTCCGCTACCGGATGTTGGACACGACCCGCGAGTACGGCGAGGAGAAGCTCGACGCCGACGGCCGCCAAATCGCGGTGCGCCGCCGCCACCGCGACTGGTTCGCCCGGCTCGCCACCCGCTTCACCACCGAATGGATCGGACCGGACGAACCGTCCTGGAACACCCGGCTGCACCAGGACTATCCCAACCTGCGGGTGGCGCTGGACTGCTGCGCACGCACGGACGGCGAACCCGGGCTGGGCCTGCGCATGGCGGTCCGGCTGGTCGACTACTGGACGCTGCGCGGCTATCTCACCGAAGGCCGGATGTGGTTGGACCGGCTGCTGTCCCACGTGCCGGGGCCGACCCGCGAGCGGCTGTCCGGTCTGGTCCTCAACGCCTGGTTCACGATCCACCAGGGCGACCTGACCGCGGCGCAGGCCTACCTCACCGAGGCCGAGGAACTGGCCGAGCAGGTGGGCAACGAGGAGCAGGACGGTTACCTGGCGCACGTGTCGGGCATGGCCGCCCTGGTCAACGCCGACCTGAACCGAGCCGTCGGGCTCTTCGGCCAGGCCTACGAGCAGTTCCAGAATTCGGGGATCCTGCGCGGAGAACTGTTCGCGCTGTTCATGTACGGCCTTACCGTGGGGCATGGCGGCGAATCGGATCGGGGCCGTGCCCTGCTCGACACCTGCATCGACAAGACGGTCCGGCTCGGCGACATCTTCTGGCGTTCTTATGCGCTGTGGGCGCGCGGCTCCATCGACGTCCTGGACGGCGATTTCGGCAAGGCCGAGCAGTCCTGCAAGCAGGCGCTGCGGTTGGAGCAGCTGCTCGGCGACAAGTCGGCCATGGCGTTCACCCTGGAAGTGCTGGCCTGGGTGGCCGAAGGTCGTCGGCAGCACGTCCGGGCCGCCACGCTGTTCGGCGTCGCCGGTGCGGTTTGGGAAGCGATCGGCGGCTCCCCGGAGCTCTACGCCACGCTGACCGAGCTGCACCACGAACACCTCGACCACACTCGCGAAGCACTCGGTGACAGCGTCTACGAGCAGGCGTTCAAGACCGGTTACGGCCTTTCGACCGCGGAGGCCGTGGACTTCGCGCTGGAGATCGCGCAATCCGTGGCGGCGCGGCAGCGCCCGGAAGACGAGTGGGCGCACCTGCTGACCCGGCGGGAGTTCGAGATCGCCCAACTCGTCGCCGAAGGCATGACCAACCGCGACATCGCCAACCGCCTGGTGATCTCGCAGCGCACCGCGGAGGGCCACGTCGAGAAGATCCTGGCGAAACTCGCCTTCCACTCCCGAACCCAAATCGCCGCCTGGATGACCGCCCACGGCTCGTAACCCCAACGAGGACGAGGTGAGGGGCACCCGTGACCAAGTAACTGGGTCACAGGTGCCCCTCACCCATCACCTGAATGGGGTCGCGGGCGGCCGCATCGTGTTCCTGACCTCGGGCCAGCAGCAGGGACCGATGCCCGGCGAAGTCGCCTACGCCCGCCCCCGCGCCTGAGCGCGCAGCGGCTGAGGTGAAGGGCACCTTTTCCCAACATAGTTGGTGAAAGGTGCCCTTCACCCACCACACGATCGGGAGATCGCGCGGCCGGTGCGGTCAGCGGCGGGTGGCTCTGCGGGACAGCAGGAGTTGGAGGTGGGCGCTGAGCCGTTCCGTGGGATTGGTGAAGTCGATGCCGGTGATCTCGGCGGCCCTGCGGACCCGGTAGCGCAGCGTGTTGGGGTGGACGTGCAGGCCCTCGCTGGCCGCTCGAACATCGCCGAAGGACTCCAGGTACGCCAGCATCGAGCGGGCCAGATCCGTGCCGTGCTCCGCGTCGTGCTCGTGCAGCACCACCAGCCGGGTGTCGCGGAAGCGCTCATTTCCTTGCAGCACCGTAAGAATCTCGCTGACCACCACCTGCGCCCGGACATCGGAGATGGTGGCGATCTCCGCGTGCAGGTCGTGCGTCATCGCGTCGAGGATCCGGTCCGCCTCGGTGCGCGACTCGGCCACCTCGTCCAACGTCCGGACCGCCGAACCCACCCCCACCTGCACCCGCGGCCGCAGGTGCTGCTTCGCGGCCGCCACGATTTCCCGGGTCAGGCTCAGCGCCGCGGCCACCGCCGAACGCTCCGGCAGATCCGGCAGCAGCACGTACACCCGCGAACCGATCGTGGTGACCAGCGCGCTGCGCCGATACGCCGAAGCGTGCACCGAGATCAGGCTCGTCATCTCGGACCGCTGCAACTCCAACTCCGAACGGTCCACGGCGGTATCCGCTGGGCGCAGCGTGAACACCACGACCACGGCGGGCTTCGCCACATCCGCACCGATGTTGTCGGCCACCGACTGGGCGTCGATGCGACCGTCGAGCAGGCCGGTCAGCAGGTCCTCCCGGAACCGCGGCCCGGCGGTGGCCTCGGTGCGCTGCCGGATCAGCTGCAACGCCGCGACCCGCGCGGCCCCCAGCAGCGCCCGCTCGGAACGCTCCGACAGCGGCCGGTTGCCCTCCTGCACCCAGATCGTGCCGAGCGGTTGGGTGCCCGCGTGGATGCCGACCGCCATCCGGCGGCGGATGCCCAGGTCGGGCCGCTCGTCGACGCGCACGACCTCCTCACCGGCCCGCAGCCGCTGGTAGACGCCCCATTCCCGGAGCATCGCGAGGTACGGCTCCGGGCCCTGGCGCCCCAGGATCGACAGGCGGCGCAGCTCGTCGACCTCGTCGTCGGAACGCGAGTAGGCCAGCACCCGATTCGCGGTGTCCTCGATGCTGACGATGCCGTCGGTCATCGCCGCGACGGTCTGGGCCAGCGAGAACAGGTCGCCCAGCGCCTCGCCCAAGTCGGCGTCGGTGGTCAGCCGGGCGTTGTCGACGGCCGAGCGGGCGAAGGATTCCAGCTGCTCCCAACGGACTTCGGGCCGCACCCCGAGCAGCGCGATCCGGCCGTCGATCGCGGTGTCGCGCAGGGCCCGCGCGTCGGTCTCCGAGCCGACCTTGACCGCGACGGCCGCCGCACCATCCCGCGCCGCGGCCCGCACCAGGCGCATCGCGGCCCGCCCCCGAGCCCCGATGATCAGCACGAAATCGCCGCTGCGGCCGCTGCCGGACTCCTCCTCCGGGTCGACGATGACGACGTCGCGCACCTCGACGTCGAAGCCGCGGGGCGCGGCGAGCACTTCGACCAGTGGTTCGCCCACCGCGATGAGCAGCTGCCGCAACGGCACCCCCACCACGACGACGCCGACCTCACGCACCCGATGACTCCGCTTCAAAACGTTCTTGTCCGACCGAACAACCCAATAGGGCCAATGATAGCCGATCGAACAAGCCCGGGGCGCTGCCGAGCTCCTAACCTCCCAGGTAGCAGCACCCTTGTCCGCAACACCGCGACTTCGCGCAAGGAGGCGAAACTGGCCATGGACGCCATCACTTCGGTACCGGTGCCCTACAACGAACCGGTCAAGGGCTACGCGCCCGGATCGCCGGAACGGGACTCGTTGCAGAAGCGCGTCGCGGAACTGGAATCCGAGCGCATCGAGCTCACCCAGACCATCGGCGGCAAGCAGCGGATGGCCGGTGGGGACCGCTTCGACGTCGTGCAGCCGCACGACCACCAGCACGTGCTGGGCACCGCCGCGCAGGCCACCCACCAGGACGTCGCCGACGCCGTGCAGGCCGCCAAGGACGCCGCCCCCGCCTGGGCCGCGACCCCCTTCGACGAGCGTGCCGCAGTGCTGCTGCGCACCGCCGACCTGCTCTCCGGACCGTGGCGGGACACCATCAACGCCGCCACCATCCTGGGCCAGTCCAAGTCGGTGCAGCAGGCCGAGATCGACGCCGCCTGCGAATTCATCGACTTCCTCCGGTTCAACGTGCACTACGCGCGGCAGATCATGGCCGAGCAGCCGCGTTCGGTGCCCGGCGAGTGGAACCGGATGGACTACCGCCCGCTGGACGGCTTCGTCACCGCGATCACGCCGTTCAACTTCACCGCCATCGCCGGCAACCTGCCCACCGCCCCGGCGCTGATGGGCAACACCGTGGTGTGGAAGCCGACGCCGTCGCAGCAGCTCGCCGCGCACTTCACGATGCGGCTGTTCGAGGCAGCCGGGCTGCCGCCGGGCGTGATCAACCTCGTCACCGGTGACGGCCAAGCCGTCAGCGAGGTCGCGCTGACCGACCCCGGTTTCGCCGGACTGCACTTCACCGGTTCCACCGCCACCTTCAAGAAGCTGTGGCGCACCATCAGCGACAGCCTGGACAACTACCGCAGCTATCCGCGCATCGTCGGGGAGACCGGCGGCAAGGACTTCATCGTCGTGCACCCCTCGGCCGACCGGGCCCCGCTGGCGACCGCCGTCGCGCGCGGCGCCTTCGAGTACCAGGGCCAGAAGTGCTCGGCGGCGTCCCGCGCCTACGTGCCGCGGTCGATCTGGGAAGGCGGGCTGCGCGACGAACTGGCCGATCTGGCCCGCAGCATCCGCTTCGGCGACGTCACCGACTTCTCCTACTTCGGTGGCGCGGTCATCGACTCCCGCGCGTTCGCCAAGCACCGCAGGGCGCTGGACCGGGCGGCCGGGACGTCCTCGATCGAGGTGCTCGCCGGGGGCGGTTACGACGACTCCGTCGGGTACTTCGTGCAGCCCACCGTGCTGGTCGGCAGCGACCCGGCGGACGAGGTGTTCACCACCGAGTACTTCGGGCCGATCATCGCGGTGCACGTCTACGACGACGCGAAGTACTCCGAGATCCTGGACGTGGTCGACGCCTCCAGTCCGTACGCGCTGACCGGTGCGGTGTTCGCCACCGACCGCAGTGCCGTCGACGAGGCGCACCGCAAGCTGCGCGGTGCCGCAGGCAACTTCTACGTCAACGACAAGCCGACCGGGTCGATCGTGTCCCGCCAGCCCTTCGGCGGCAGCCGCTCGTCGGGCACCAACGACAAGGCCGGTTCGCTGCTGAACATCCAGCGCTGGACCAGCCCACGGGCGATCAAGGAAACCTGGAACGCCCCAACCCAGCTCGGCTACCCCCACATGGGTTAAGAGTGAAGGGCACCTTTGACCGGCTTACTCGGTCAAAGGTGCCCTTCACCCCGAAATTCTTGCTCCGAACCTTCGCTGGTTTCTGAAGGAGAGCCACGATGCTGCGCAGCACGCTGCTGGCCGCCGCCCGTTCCCAGGGCGTGCGCCGACTGGTGGAGGCCAACCCGCTGACCAAGCCGGTCGTCGAGCGGTTCGTCGCCGGTACCACGCCCGAGGACGCGGTGCGCGCCACCCGCGCGCTGCGCGAGCAGGGCATGTACGTGACGCTCGACCACCTCGGCGAAGACACCCTCGATGCGCAGCAGGCCACCGATACCGTTCGCGCCTACCAGCGGATGCTGCGGGTGTTGGCCGACGAGGGGCTCGCCGACCGGGCCGAGGTGTCGGTGAAGCTCTCCGCGGTCGGCCAGTCGTTGCCGACCGACGGCGAGAAGATCGCCTTGGACAACGCGCGGCTGATCTGCGAGGCCGCGGCGGCGACCGGGACCACGGTGACCCTCGACATGGAGGACCACACCACCACCGACTCGACGCTGGGCATCCTCCGCGACCTGCGGGTGGACTTCCCGTGGGTCGGCGCGGTGTTGCAGGCCTACCTGCGCCGCACCGAGCAGGACTGCCGCGACCTGGCGACCGAGGGATCGCGGGTGCGGCTGTGCAAGGGCGCGTACTCCGAGCCCGCCTCGGTCGCACACCAGGACAAGGCCGCGGTGGACCGCTGCTACGTCCGCTGCCTGAAGATCCTGATGAACGGCGCCGGTTATCCGATGGTCGCCAGCCACGACCCGCGACTGGTGGCGATCGCCGCCGACCTGGCCGCGCAGGCCGGGCGGGGCGCGGACAGCTTCGAGTTCCAGATGCTCTACGGCATCCGAACCGAGGAGCAGAAGCGGATCGCGGCGGCTGGCAACCGGCTGCGGGTGTACGTCGCCTACGGCGACGAGTGGTACGGCTACTTCATGCGCCGCCTCGCCGAGCGCCCCGCCAACCTGGCGTTCTTCCTGCGCTCGCTGATCACCCAGGGCTGACCCGGTACCCGGCGCGGGCGGCGATTTCGCGCGAAATCGCCGCGTCCCCTGGGGAGCGGGTGC
>NZ_JBQQBO010000022.1:0-135898 GCF_052246905.1 Saccharopolyspora antiqui | reverse complement strand
CCAACCCGCCGCTGCCCAGGGGGGGGGGGGGCCGATTGCGCGCGAAATCGGCCCACCGCGCGGCGCCGGGGTGCCCGCTGCGGCGGTGCGGCGCCGGGCACTTCGCCGTCGCGGACAGGCTGCGGGACACCGCTGTCGAACTCCTGGAGTTCTTCGGCTGATCGATCACTTGAATTCGTTTTCGCCAGTCGGCTACCGCGCGTATTCCGCAGGCCACGGCGGCGCGAAAAATGCGCGGCTGGTCGTCGGGCGAAGCCGTTGGAAAACCACGGAATTCCCGTGACACCGTTCCAGCTCCCACGACGAAACCCGAGGTCAGCGACCTCTGGAAGGCATCGGCTCGGAGTTGTCAAGTCCCTCGCCTGGGACAGGGTCGGCGGTATTTGTCAAATAGCGTGCTGAACTGGATTTATGGGAATTCCAACCAGTTTTGTGTACCGTTCGGCGGCAGCGCGAAATCTCGGCATCACAGTCGGGGGACAACTGCGCCTTCGACCAGTCCGAACGGAGTACAGCCATCACCGCTGCGGCACGCACTCGACCACCCGGCATCCCGACCCGGCTGCAGGCGACCTTCCAACCTGGTGACCCGCTGCCGTCCGGCGGTCAGCTCGCACTCTGGGGCACCGCGGACCCGACCACGGCGGCGAGTGACCTCGGGTTCCCAGCCGGAAAGCTCGACCAGCTTCCGACGGTCCTGGCAGCAGATCGCGGGATCGGCGCGGCCGAGGTGCCTGCCGTGCTGATCCCGATCGGCGACGCGCTGGCGCCGCTGGCGGCGCTGCCAGCACCGGATCGGTGGCCGACCTGGCGGCGCCCCGGCGATTCGCTGATCGCCTGGAGCATCGCCGCCAAGCTGGCCCTGGAGCACGTCGCCGCCGGGCACCTGGTTCCGGAGGTGCGCACCGACCTCGCCTGCTGGCGGCTGGTGAACCTGCGAGACGGGCGGCTCGGCGCACTGGCCGAGGCGATGCCCGCGGCCGCCCATGCCCTGCGCCGCGATGACGGGCTGTGGACCGCGGGCGAGTTGCTGGCCGCCTTCGGCGACGCCGTCGCGGATGTGTGCGCGCGAGGCACCGCCATCACCGGAGGCGATTCCTGGGGCGGGAAGTGGCTCACGGCGCTGACCGGCCCGGAACCGGCCGTGCCCCTGGACGACCGGATCAAGGGGGAGCTGCAGGCCTGGGCCAAGCCACTGCCCGCAGGCCCGGTCAGACCGCTCGGCGGCCAACTGCGGCTGCGCCTGGAGGTCCCCGGCGACGGCGACGCCCCGTGGGCGATCAGCTTCCACCTCCAGGCCGCAGGCGATCCGACGGTGTCGGTGCCCGCCGAACGCGCCTGGTCGGCGGGCACCGCGACACTTCAGCTGCCGGGCTGTTCCCTTGGTGCGCCACAGGATTCGCTGGTGCGCGGTCTTGCCGAAGCCGCGCGGATCTTCCCACCGCTGGACGCGGCGCTGTCCGAGCAACGCCCGACCGGGGTGCGGCTGGACGTCGCGCAGGCAGCGGAGTTCCTCGCCACCGGGGAACCGGAGCTGACCGCGGCGGGCATCACCGTCGACGTGCCCACCGACCTCGCCGGTGTGCGCCGCCTGCGGGCTCGGCTGCGGTCGCTCGACGGGCCGGAGTTCCGCTGGGAGGCGGCGATCGGCGATCACGCGTTGAGCTCCGACGAGCTCGACGAACTGATCGCACTGGGTCGGCCGCTGGTGCGTTGGCGCGGCCGATGGGTGCGCGTCGATGCGCGCGAGGCGAGAGATGTGCGTGCCGTGCTTGGGAAAACGCAGCGGTTGTCGGAGTCCGAGGCGCTGGCGGCGGCGCTGGAGGGGCGACGCGCGACCGAGCTCGGCGAGGTCGAGGTGTCGGCCGACGGCAAGCTGCGGGCGCTGGTGCGGCGGCTCGGCGAACCCGCTCGGGAACCGAAGTTGGTGGGCATCGACGCGACCCTGCGCGGCTACCAGCAGCGTGGCGCCGCGTGGTTGCAGACCATGGCCGACCTGGGATTCGGCGCGGTGCTCGCCGATGACATGGGGCTCGGCAAGACGTTGCAGACCATCACGTTGCTGGCGGCGCGCGGCGGAGCCGGCCCGCAGCTGGTGGTGTGCCCGACCTCGGTGGTGGACAACTGGGAGCGCGAACTCCACCGGTTCGCGCCGAGGCTCCCGGTCGTCCGGCACCACGGCCCTCGGCGCCCCACCGGCCCGGACTCGTTCGCGCCGGGCTCCGTGGTGATCACGACTTATCCGCTGCTGCGCGTCGATGTCGCCTTGCTGTCCGAAGTGGACTGGGACGTCGTGGTGCTGGACGAAGCGCAGCAGATCAAGAACCAGGCCGGGCAGACCGCGCAGGCGGCCGGTCGGTTGTCCGCCAACGCGCGGGTGGCGTTGACCGGCACCCCGGTGGAGAACCGGCTGGCCGAGCTGTGGTCGATCATGCACTTCGCGAATCCCGGTCTGCTGGGCCGATTCCCCCGGTTCCAGGACCGGTTCGCGGTCCCGATCGAGCGGTGGCGCGACCCGGATGCCACCCGGCGGTTGCGCTCGGTGGTCGCGCCGTTCCTGTTGCGCCGCCTCAAGACCGAGGTCGCCACCGACCTGCCCCGGAAGGTCGAGTCGGTGGTGGCCTGCGCGCTGACCGACGAGCAGGCCCAGCTGTACCGGAAAGCGGTGCGCGACACCTTCGACGACGGCCTGGGCACCGGCATCGGCCGCCGCGGCCGCATCCTCAAGCTGCTGACCGCGCTCAAGCAGATCTGCAACCACCCGGCGCAGTTCCGCGGCGAACCTGGGCCGCTCAGCGGCCGTTCCGGGAAGCTCACCCGCGCCACCGAGATGCTCGCCGAGGTGGTGGCCGCCGATGACCGGGCGCTGGTGTTCACCCAGTACCGCGTGATGGGCGAACTGCTCGCCGCGCACCTGGCCGCCGAGTTGGACCTGCCCGCGGTGCCGTTCCTGCACGGCGGGGTCAGCACTTCCCGTCGGCAGGCCATGGTGGATGCCTTCCAGCACGACGACGCGGCCCCGCCACTGCTGATCATCAGCCTCAAGGCCGGTGGCACGGGCCTGAACCTGACCCGGGCGACGCACGTCGTGCACTTCGACCGCTGGTGGAATCCGGCGGTGGAAGACCAGGCGACCGACCGCGCGCACCGGATCGGCCAGACCCGCCGCGTGCACGTCCACAAGCTGGTCACGCACGGCACGCTGGAGGAGCGGATCGCGGACCTGCTGGAGCGGAAGCGCGCACTGGCCGACTCGGTGATCGGCGGCGGCGAAGCCTGGTTGACGGAACTGACCGACGAAGCACTCCGCGAACTGGTCGAACTGTCCACGGAGGACACATGAGCGACAATCTCTTCTGCGCTCGTGTGATCCGACCGGGTGCGGGTGTCCCGCAAGATGGAGCGGACACATGAGCGACAACCCCTTCCGCACTCGTGTGATCCGACCGGGTGCGGGTGTCCCGCCGCGAGTTTTGGAGGACGCATGAGCGATCGTCAGAGCACCGGATCCTTCGGTACGACGTGGTGGGGTCGGCGCTGGCGCCGCGTGTTGGAATCGCTCGGCGCCACCTACCCCAATCCCCGTCTGCCGCAAGGACGTTCGCTGGCCCGCAAGGGCGCGGTGCAGGATCTCGTCGTCGAACCGGGCACGGTCCGCGCGCAGGTACGCGCCCGCAACCAGGTCCACGATGTCGTCCTGACGCTGCCGGTGTTCACCGACACCGACTGGGAAACCGCTGTCGCGGTCCTCGCCGGGCAGCTCAGGCACGCCGCCGCGCTGCTGGGGGGCGAGCTTCCGGAGGACGTCGACGACACGCTGCGCGGCGTCGATCTGTCGTTGTTCCCGCGGCACGGCGAACTCGGCTCGACATGCACCTGCACCAGCAGGATCGAACCCTGCGCGCATGCCGCGGCGGTGCACTACGTGCTGGCTCCCCTGCTGGACGCCGATCCGTTCCTGCTCACCAGGTTGCGCGGCCGGGAGCGCGACCCGCTGCTGGCCGAGTTGCGCGCCGCGCGCTCCGGCGGCGCGGTCGAATCGGAACCGCCGCGCCCGACGCTCGACCAGCTCGACCCGGAGACGCTGTTCACCGCCCGAGGCGACCTCGCCGCCATCGCGGTCCACCCGCACCAGCCGGATGACCGGATGCCGGAGGCGCTGCGACTGCTCGGCGAGATCCACGGCCTGGACCGGGGCACCTGGCAACAACTCGTGCTGGCCGGTCAACGCGCCCGAACTCGCGCCTGGGCCCTGATGAGCGCCGCCACCGGCTAGCGCACGCCGCCATTACTACCGCTTGATCGCAACCCCGACCGATCAGCCTCGGAAGGCGTCCGGGCTCGTGAGTGGATTTCCGGCTCTTACCGGAACAACCACTCACGAGCCGCAAGCACCGCGCACGCCGACCCCCGCGACCTCCCGGGGAAACCGCCGGGCTCAGCGGTGTTCGCGGGTGGCGTGGTCACCACTTGTAGTCGAGGAACTTTCCGTCCAGGGTCACGACCACGCGGTCGCCGTCGGGGTCCTCGCGGCGCTGGATGTCCACCTTGAAGTTGATGGCGCTCATGATCCCGTCGCCGAACTCCTCGTGGATCGCTTCCTTGATC
The DNA here is from genome assembly GCF_052246905.1 of Saccharopolyspora antiqui. NCBI lineage: Bacteria > Bacillati > Actinomycetota > Actinomycetes > Pseudonocardiales > Pseudonocardiaceae > Saccharopolyspora > Saccharopolyspora antiqui. The sequence continues at coordinate 131,290 of NZ_JBQQBO010000022.1, read as the reverse complement.
GCCCCGCCGTAGACCTGCAGGACTTCGTAGAACCGGTAGATCGTCGGATCCGTCGGCACCACGTCGACGGTGCCGCGGTACGGCTGCCGCTGCAACGCCTCGACGGTCTCCTTGTCGAGGCCCAGCAGTTCGGCGACCTTCTCGGCGTCCTCCCGGCCGACCGGGTGCTGGCCGAGCAGCGCGGAGATGGTCCACAGCAGCGGTTTGTCGATCGCTTCGGAGATTTCTCGCCACGAGACCCCGAGCCGAGCCCGTTCGGCCGCGACGATCTCGCCTGCTTCTTGTTTGCCGATCAAGAGGTTCAACTCCCGTTCCGGTGCGCCGCACCAGGATTCAACGGTGCCCACGGCATGTGGTCAGCCCGGTACAGAAAACCCAGTGCCGATCGCCGTTGTCAATCCGATCGCAGAAGACGCTCACTCGCCGACGGTTCCGTCGATGAGCTGACGCTCGTGCCCCGCCCACACCGAAACGATCAACGACTCCAGAGTCCGCCGGATCAGACCAACTCGCTGGGACGGCCGTCCGCTGCGCATTCGATTTCCTCCGATGCGGTGCGGATGGCTTCCAGGTGGGTTTTGCGTTCGCATCCCCAGTCGCCGAGTGGTCGCAGCGCCTCGATGAGCGAGAAGCCGACCTCGGTGAGCGAGTACTCCACCTTCGGCGGCACCGCCTGGTGCACTTCACGGTGCACCACCTCGTCGCGTTCCAGCTCGCGCAGGTGCTGGATCAGCATCTTCTCGCTGACACCGTCCAGGGAGCGCTTGAGTTCGCTGAACCGCTTCGCACCATCGCTGAGCGCCCAGAGCAGCAGCACCTTCCACTTTCCGCCGACCACGTCGATGGCGGCGTCCAGCCCGGAAACGAACTCCGTCCGGCACTTGCGCACTGCCATTCGCACACACCTCCAGGTAAGTACTGCACTAAAAAGTAGGTACTTGTCCAACAGTAACCGAACAACGATGATCAGCCGTGACGGATTCCGCTGGCTGGTCGACCCGGCGACGTCGGACCGATGGGAGCGCGGGCTCCCCCGGATTGCTCATAGGAACGGGTTCACCCATGCCACTTCCTGTTTTTTCGCTCATGCTGGTGATTTTCAGCTTCACGACCGGCGAGTTCGTGATCGCCGGGATCCTGCCGGACGTGGCCATCGGCCTGACGGTGTCGGTTCCGGCCGCTGGACTGCTGGTGACCGCATACGCGCTGGGCATGATCGTCGGCGGGCCGGTGGTCACCGTCCTGACGGCGCGGCTGGCGCGCAAACCGCTGATCATCGGCCTCATCGTGGTGTCGGTGGTCGGGAACCTCGGTTCGGCGCTGGCGCCGAACTACCCCGTTCTCGTGGTGTCGCGGTTCGTCGCCGGGCTGGTCGTGGCCACGTTCTTCGCCATCGCGATCGCCACCGCCGTCTCGATGGCTCCGGCGGGCAAGCAGGCGTCCGCCGTGGCGAAGGTCGCGCTGGGCATGAACCTGGGCATCATCCTCGGCACGCCGATCGGCACCTTCATCGGCCACCACCTCGGCTGGCGGGCGACTTTCGCGGCGGTCGCCGCGGTCAGCATCGCCGCCCTGCTGCTGGTGCTGCGGTTCGTGCCCGTCCAGCCCGCCATCGCGACGAGTTCGATCCTGGGTGAACTGCGCGTGTTGGCCAACCGGGACGTGCAGCTCGCCATCGCCCTCACCGCGCTGGGCAACGTCGGTGTCGTAACCGTGTTCACCTTCATCACCCCGCTGCTCACCGACGTCAGCGGGTTCTCCGCCGACGCGGTTCCGGTGCTGCTGCTGGTCTACGGCGCTGGCGCGGTCGTCGGGAACTTCCTCGGCGGGTGGCTGTCCGACAAGGCGCTGATGCCGTCGCTGACCGGTCTGCTCATCGCGCTGGCCGCCAGCTTGGCACTGTTCTGGCTGGTCAGCGAAACCCTGGTGCTCGCGGCGATTCTGACGTTCGTGATCGGCGTGCTGGCGTTCGCGATCATCCCGGGCATGCAGACCCGGGTGATGACCGCGGCCACTGCGGCACCCACGCTGGCCGTAGCGGTCAACGCGTCGGGCTTCCAGCTCGCGGCCGCCTTCGCCGCCTGGCTGGGCGGGCAGGTCATCAACAGCGGACTCGGGCTGCGATCGATCTATCCCGTCGCCGCGCTGCTCACCCTGGTCGGCCTGGCGGTCGCGGTCTACCTCATGCGACGCGACCGGCAACCGGCCCGCGCCTGACACCATCAACCACCGATCGGGAGTTTCCATGAGTAGCACTGCAGGCGGGTCGCTGGCGGGCAAGGTCGCCCTGGTGACCGGCGGATCGCGCGGCATCGGAGCGGCGACCGCCCGCGCGCTGGCAGCCGAGGGGGCTGCGGTCGCGATCAGCTACGCCGCGTCCGCCGCCAAGGCCGAGGCCGTGGTGGCCGACCTGGAACGCGCCGGGGTGCGGGCGGCCGCTTACCGGACCGACCAGGCCGACGCGCAGCAGGTCAGGAATCTCGTCGGCGCCGTGGCGGCCGACTTCGGACGGCTCGACGTCCTGGTGAACAACGCCGCCAGCTACGTCGGCGGCAGGGTCGACGACACCGACTGCGACCTCGCGGCCCTCGACCGGCAGCTGGCCGTCAACATCGGTGGCGTCACCGCGGGCATCCGGGCCGCTGCCCAGTTCCTCGGGGACGGCGGGCGGATCATCACCCTCGGTTCGATGCAGGCCACCCGCACCGGATTCCCGGGGGTCGCCGACTACGTGTCGACCAAGGCCGCGATCATCGGCTACAGCAAGGGAGCGGCCCGCGATCTGGGTCCGCGCGGCATCACCGTCAACGTCGTCCAGCCCGGCTCGGTGGCCACCGACATGAACCCCGAAGACGCACCGTTCGCGGACGTGCAGCGCGCGGCCAACGCGATGGGCCGCTTCGGCAGGCCGGAGGAAATCGCGGCGGGCATCGTCTTCCTCGCCGGGCCACGAGCGTCCTTCATCACCGGCGCCGTCCTCGACATCGACGGCGGCTACCTGGCCTGACCCACCTCACCTGCCGAGCACAACGCCGATTTCGCGCGAAACCGCCGCTTCCCATGGGGTCCCGTGGCTGAACAACCGCAAGCGAATCCCATCGGAAGATTTCCACCTACATCGGTCAGCCATCGACCTCTCAACACTGTTGAAAGGCAAGGAAAGTTAACTCCGAGCTGTCGAAGCAACCGACTCCACAGCCGAGCCCGATTAATCCACATTGGACGATCCGCGCCTAGGTCGTATCCGGTAAGGCGGCACCGACTGCTACGCCGAATTCCAGGTTGCCGAGGACGACGCTGCGGTCGCTACGAGGCCCGGCTCGACTCCGTCTTGGCTGACGACTTCGACGCGGTCTTCTGCCCGGGCGGCCACGGCCCGTTGTGGGACCTGTTTCCCAGCGCTCGCGACCCCGCCAAGCACGGTCATGACCGTGAGTCCGGGGTGAGAACGATGCGACCGCCGAGGTTGCGGCTCTCCATTCGCTCGTGCGCGGTGACGGCCTCGGAGAACGGGAGCACGTCGATCTCGGTCTCGCCCAATCCGGCGGCGACCGCCTTCAGAGCCGCCTCAAGCGCAGGGCGAACTACCTGCGGGTGCGTCGGCAGGTAAGCACCGGCGCTGAACCCGGATACGGTGATGCTCCCCAGCCAGAGCTGGTTGCTGTCGAGCTGGTGTCCCCAGTCGCCGCTGGCGTTCCCCGCCACCAGGAGGCGACCTCCTGGAGCCATCAGATCGAGGCTATGTGTGCGGACTGCGCCGCCTACCGGGTCGATGACGACGTCGAACTTCTCGCCGCTGAGTGCGTCGGGCAGCTCGGAGGAGTCGACGATCTGGTCGTACGGCAGCTTGGTCGCGGACGCTGCGGCGAGCTTGCTCGTCCGGACCGTGCCGACCACCCGTGATGCGCCCAGCTGCCGCGCGATCCCCGGGAAGGCCGCCGCGAAGCCACCGAGAGCTCCGTGAACGAGGACGCTCTCACCCTCGGACAGGTGGGCAACGCGGGTGAGAGCGACGTGGGCCATCGCCGCATTGGGCACGACGGAGACGGCGAGGGCGGGGTCAATGTCATAGCCCGCCGTCGACACAACGAGAGCCGCGGGGCTGACATACACCGAGGCGTATCCGCCGGTCCCGGTCACCGACATCGTCACCACCTTCTCCCCGACGGTGAACCCGGTCACGCCCTCGCCGAGCTCGCGCACCGTGCCCGCGACCTCAAGGCCGGGAGCGAAGGGCGGCTGGGGCATCCCCGGCCGGTCCTTGTACAGCCCTTGGCGGAAGAAGACGTCGATGAGCCCGACAGCTGCGTGGGTGACGTCGATGGTGACCTGGCCCGGCCCGGGCGTCGGGTCTGGCAGGTCAACGACCGTGAGCACGGTCGGATCTCCGAACTGGTTGGCCTGAACAGCCTTCATGAGGTTCTCTCCTCCGGCGAGCGCGATGCACGATAACGCACCACGTGATGCGTTATCGGCGAAGGTAGCACGGAAGTCGGGGATAGCGCATCTTCGGGTGCGCTAAGCTCGTAGGGTGCATCAGAGGGCCCGATCTGCCGACGACAAGGCACGTCGCTCCGAGGATCTGTTGGCGGCCGCCGAGTCGATCGCCCTTGAGCTCGGCGGTGTTCGGTTCATCACCTTGGCACCGGTCACCGAAAGAGCGGGACTTCATCGGACGGGTGTGCGGCGCTATTACGCCAGCAAGGAGGAGCTGCTTCTCGAACTTGCCGAACGGGGGTGGCGCCAGTGGCGCGACGCGGTCAAGGACGAACTCGGCGACCGCAAAGGGCTGGGGCCCCGAGAGGTCGCGACGGTGATGGCTGAGACGATCTCATCGTTGCCGGTGTTCTGTGATCTCCTGACCCACGTTACGTTGAGCCTCGAAGGCGATGTCGCCATGGAACGAGCTCGCCGGTACAAGACCAACTCCTTTGCCGCTCATGACGAGATCGTGAACGCGCTGGATCACGCGAGCAGCATGACATTGGAGCAGATCAGCGCCCTGATGGCGGCAGTCCTCGCGTTTGCAGCCAGCTTCTGGCAGGTGTCGCATCCGACTCCGAACCTGGCCGCTTTGTACGAGCAGGTGCCGAGATGGGGCCACGTCGCCCTCGATTTCGCTCCGAGACTCCGGTCGCTTCTTGAGGCGACAGCCGTGGGGCTCGTCGAGACGATGACGGAGTAGCCGACGCGGCCGAATCCGCTTCCCGGCACGCACGTTATCGATGCGTCGCCGAAACTGACGGTGTCTCCGACGGCGACCCCTGATCATTGGTCAACCTGGCTGATCCGCGTCGACCCTCGACCGACCTTTTCGCGCGCAATTCATCTGGACTGCCACTTGCAGATCGAGGTCGACCGCCGCAAGTGAGCCGCCGCTGACACTCGCGGCGCGCACCTGGGTTCCGTGGAAGGCGGTTCCAGGTGACGGTCTCGATGCGGATCATGTCGGCAGGCGACGGGTATCGGTATCAGCTGCGGACGGTGGTGACGGCGATCGTTCCTTGTCGATCCCGTTGACGCGCTACTGCGCGGAGAAGGTCTCGCCGCCCGGCCCCTATTCGTATCCCTCGCCCCGCGCGCACCGACTTACCGGACACGCCCTAGTCGAGTTCGCGAACGAGGATCTGTCCCGGCCAGTCGCGGACTTCGAACGTCTCGGCCCGCTGGTAGCCGCACGACTCGTAGAACTCCACCAACCTGCCGGTACCGCCCGCGTAGCAGTCGACGCGAAGCGTCCGGCGTCCCGCCAGCCTCGCCCGCTCATCGGCGAACGCGAGCAACCGGCGTCCGACACCCCGTGCGCGCGGCTCGCGGGAGCCGATCAGGAGCCTGATGTAAAGCTCGTTCTCGTCCTCAGCTGGCGGGACGTAGTCGCGGGCCACCCCGACGACGACGATTCCGAGCACGGTGCCGTCTTCGGCCTCGGCGATCCACGCACCTCGCTCCGCGCACAACTCCGCCACATGCGTTCGCCGCTCCGGCTGCACCGACCACGGCCGCGTGCCCCACTGCCCGGTGTTGCCGATCGCCACGAACCAGGCGATCGCGTCGTCGAACAACTTCAGCACCGCATCGGTGTCCGCGCCGCTGGCGCGCCGGATGCGCAGTGCCGCCTTGCCGTCTCGCGACTCGGTCATTGGTGAACCTCGTTGTCACTCGCCGTACGATGTCGGCCGCTCATGCGGTGCCGAGCAGCGTGGTGAGCTGACCCTGCGCCACCGCAGGATCGCCGACGGGACCACGCGATTCACCAGGACGCGGCCCGGCCTGGCGGGGAAATCGCGCCCCGAAACACGGTGACCATCGCAGATCATTCCAATGTGGACGCTGCGATCATCGGGCTCGCCCGGCTGAGGTCCTGGGGACGGTCCGGGCGAACCGTCCCCAGCCCCACCAGCGCATCAGCGCTCCTGGGCGCTCAATTCCCGCTGCTCCACCGGCCACCGGCCTTTTACCAGGCACCACACGAAATACGCGCCAGCGAGCAGCCAGATGAATCCGGCGGTGCCGTCTTCGAGATTGCCCCGGGGACCGCCGCGGTCCGCCGTCAACGAGACGAGGTACGCGACGATCATGGTCGCCGCGTACCCGGCGCCCGCGAGTCCGAGCCCAGCACCGATCCGCATCAGCAGCGGCGCGCGAAAGGCGCCTGCCACGTAGACCCCGAGCGCTAACATCCCGGCGAGGATCCCCCACCCGCCGAACTCGTTGAGCTCCGACAGGTACTCGCTGGCACCGAAGTACACCACGACCATCACCACGAGCATCGCCCCGCCGATCACGGCGAGCGCCGCCAGAACCCCGAGCACCACCCGGCCCACCAACGCTGCCATCGCCACCCTCCTGCCGCACAAGATGATCCGTACGGGCTCAAGGTAGCCAGGCGAACCGGGACCGGTCCCGGTTCAGCACCGAGCGCCGGTCATCTGCCGACGAATCGTTGCAATTCCGGCGGTGACGCGGCCGGACGTCCGGACAGCCACCGCTGCCCGGACGCCCGAACGGCTCAGGCCTTCTCCGCCAGTTCTCCGGCGGTTCCGTGGCTGAGCTGCACGTCGTGCGTCGCCCCGGCACCGGAGAGGTTGAGCTGGGCGGAGACCGGGAGGTAGCCGCTGGCCACCACCGTGTAGTCGCCCTCCGGCAGATCGCTGATCAGGTACCGGCCTTCGGCATCGGTCCCGGCCACCGCCGCCGCCCTGCCCTCGGCGTCGAGCACCGTGATCCGAGCGTCCGCCACGTTGCGGCCATCCTCGGTGCGCACCGTGCCGCTCAACGGCACGGAAGTGGCCAACTCGATGTCGTAGGACAGCGATCCGCTGTCCGGCACGGTCAGGGTCAGCGCGATCGGCCGGTAGCGCTCACCGCTGGCCACCACCGTGTAGTTGCCCGCTCCCACGCCGTGGAAGGCGTACCCGCCGTCTTCCCGCGTGACGAACGCACCGTTGACCTCACCGCGCTCGTCGGTCAGCGTCACCGTGACACCGGCCAGCGGGTTGCCCTGGGTGGACGACCGGACGACACCGGTCAGCGCCCCGGAGCCGGTCAGCGTGATGTCCAGCGTCTTCGAAGCATCGGCGACGACCACGCTGGACGCCTCGGGCTGGTAACCGGTGGCGGAAACGATCAGCACGTGGCTGCCCGCTTTGGGCACGTCGATCGCGTAGCCGCCGTCGCCGGAGCCGACGGCCTTGGAAACCTGCCGCCCGTCCTGGTCGATCAGGGTCAGGACCGCGCCATCGACGGAAGTCCCGTCGTGCCGACGCACGTGCCCGCTGATCGACAGCCCCGCGCTCTGGCCAGCGGATCCCGTGGACAGCAGCGCGGTGGACCCGTGGTGGTACGCGCCGTGCCCGTTCGACACCGCGTGCCGACCTGCCCCGACCAGCGCGGCCTGACCCTCCGATGTGGACTTCGGCTCGGTCCAGACGCTCTGCTGCGGCTCGGCTTCCACCGGCTCGTCGAGCAGCGCCTCGCCGCCTTCCACCGCCGACGCGGCCGACACCCGGCCACCGGCCAGCGGGATCTCCTTCATGAACATCAGGACGACGCAGGCCAGCAGCGCGACCCCGGAGGCCACGTAGAACACCGTGGTGATCGACTCGGTGAAACCGACCAGCACCGGGATCCGCAGCGCGTCGGGCAGTTGCTCGATCACGCTGGTGTTGGCCTGCAGGTTGCCCAACTGGCCGCTCGCGGCCGCCGGCAGGCTGCCGCCGAAGGCCTTCTCGATGTTGCCGGGCAGCACGTTGAACAGGACGGTGAGGAACACCGCCACACCCATCGTTCCGCCCATCTGCCGGAAGAACGTGGCCGCCGCGGTGGAAACGCCCATGTCCTTGCGCGGACCCGCGTTCTGCACCGCGATGATCAGCGTCTGCATGCAGTTGCCGAGGCCGAACCCGATGATTCCGGCCGCCACCAACGGCAGCCACAGCGGACTGTTGTACTCGACCTGGGCGAACACCACCGCGCCGACCGCGATCAGGAACGTGCCGATCACCGGCAGGAACTTGTACCGGCCGGTGCGCGAGGTGATCTGGCCCGAAATGATCGACGCGGACATGATGCCCGCCATCAGCGGAAGCGTCAGCAGCCCGGACTCGGTCGGCGTGTAGCCCTGCACCACCTGGAGGTACTGCGGAATCATGGTGATCGCACCGAACATCGCGACACCGACGATGACGCCGCCGAGGATCGCGACGGTGAAGGTGGAGTTCTTGAACAGGCGCAACGGGATCAGCGCCGCGTCCTGCATCGCGTTCTCGACGACCAGGAACAGCACGACGCCAAGCACTGCGATCGCGTAGCAGAAGATGGCTTCGGTGGAGGCCCAGCCCCACTTGTTGCCCTGCTCGGCGATCAGCAGCAGCGGAACCACCGCGGTCGCCATGAACAGGCCGCCCCACCAGTCGATGCGGTGGTTGTGGCGCTGGTGCGGCACGTTGAGGACCTTGGCGACGACCGCCAGCGCGATGATGCCGATCGGCACGTTCACCAGGAACACCCAGCGCCAGCCGTCGATGCCCGCCAGCTCGTCGATCCCGGCGAACAACCCGCCCAGCACCGGGCCGAGCACCGTCGAAACACCGAACACGGCCAGGAAGAAGCCCTGGTACTTGGCGCGCTGCCGCGGCGGCACGATGTCGCCGAGGATGGTCATCGCCAACGACATCAGACCACCGGCGCCGAGCCCCTGGACCGCGCGGAACGCGGCGAGTTCGTACATCGACTGGGCCGCCGTCGAGGCGATGGATCCGATCAGGAACACCGAGATCGCGATCAGGTACAGCGGCTTGCGGCCGTAGATGTCCGACAGCTTCCCGTAGATCGGGGTGACGATGGTTGAGGTGATCAGGTAGGCGGTGGTGATCCACGCCTGCAGGTCGAAGCCGTTGAGGTCGTTGGCGATGCGGACGATCGAGGTGCCGACGATCGTCTGGTCCAGCGCCGCCAGGAACATCCCGGACATCAAGCCGACCAGGATGGTGACGATCTGGCGGTGGGAGAGGTTCGGCCCTTCGTCGGCCGCTGCCGATCCCACCGGTGTCTTCGTTGCCGGGCTTGTCATTCGTGGCCCCCCTTGGCCTGTGGAGCACACGTCAGCTCGGTGAGGTTCGGAGTGCGTGTCTCGATATCGGTGTTGAGTCGCGCGAAAAGGCTGGTCAACGCCTGGCGATCCGCCTGCGACCAGTCGGCCAGCACCTCGGCCAGCCACCGGGTGCGCTGGGCACGCGCTTCCTGGAAGATCCGCTGCCCCTCGGCCGTCGGCGCCAGCAGGCAGGCCCGGCCGTCGTCGGGGTCGGACTCGCGCCGCACCAAGCCGTGCTGGACGAGCGCGTTGCTCTGGCGGCTGATCGTGGAGATCTCGGAGTGCAGCGACTCGGCGAGCCGACCGGTGCGCTGCGGGCCGTCCTGGACGAGGTGGAACAGGATCGCGTACGCGGACTGCTCGATCCCGTCCGGCCCCTTCTTCCCGATCTGGGACTTGGCGCGGTGGATCAGCCGGATCAGACGGACCAGCTGAACGCCGAGTTCTTCGGCGTTCAGCTCCGCGTCGGTGGGATGAGCCATGGGTTGGTCTGTCACTTCAACTTTCGCTTTGTTCCCTGTTTACTTGCTCGCTACAACTAGTTGCTGACTGCAAGCATGCATTCGAACGACCTCGCCGCGCCACTCAAAACCTGGTCATGTGGCCGAACACACTTCAGCCGCCACAAAAACCTCTCGCGAAACCGGACAACCAGGACGAGGCAGGGGTTACCGCCTTCGAACCACCCCGCCGAGGGCCTTCGACAGGGCTCTGAACTGCGGTTTGATGCACCTGCAGGTCGAGTGCCAGCGCGCGGCCACCGGAGGGTTCGTCGGATCCGGGGCGCGCGGCGTTACAGATCCGGCGCAGCCGGGGTCAGCGAAACGATCAGCTGTCAGCACGGCCGCCGCCTGCGGGCGGACCGTAGGCTCGCGGCCAGACCTGCTCGTCGACGGCGTTGCTCTCGCGATGGAGGAGACGCGAATCGCAGTCGACCACGTGATCGGCCACCTCGACGACGATCTCAGCGCGGCCCGCCTCGCCGCGTTCGCCGGGGTCAGCGAGCGGCATCTGAGCAGGCTCTTCGTCGAACACATCTGCCGGACCCCCAGCCTTGTCCGCGACGCGCGCCTCGAAGCGGCCTCCCAACTGCTCACCGGGACGCGCGAGTCGGTCGCCACCATCGCCCGCCGATGCGGGTTCGCCTCCGCCGAGTCCCTGCGGCAGGCCTTCGTCGCGTGGGTCGGCATGTCACCGTCGCAGTACCGCACCAGGGACGCCGAACCCGAATCCACCCCCTGGGCGGTCCAAAGCTGACCGAATCCCGGCTCGCGCGGGTTCAGGACACCGCGGGGAACCGTTCGATGTTGTCCTCGACCCAGTTCCGCAGGGCCGCGAGCGGCACGCAGGCATCCCGGCCCAGCGCGGTCAGTTCGTACTCGACGTGCAACGGGACGGCCGGGTACACGGTCCGGGTGATCAGTTCGTGGTCCTCCAGCCGCCGCAACACCGCGGTCAGGACCTTCGGGCTGATCCCCTCCAGCCGCGCCTTGAGCGCACCGAACCGCATCGGCCCGGCTTCGAGCGCGCCCAGTGCCAACGCGCTCCACTTGTCCGCGAGCAGGTCCAGGAGGGACCGGCACGGGCACTGCGCCGCGTACACGTCGGACGTCGTCGACAGCGAGATTCGCGGGCGGTCGGCCGTCATCGTAGTACCTTTCGGGAAGTAGTTGGCCTTGCGGGTAACTGGTACCCGGGTTCTACTTTGCCACCATGAGCACGCCAACGACCGCACATGCCATCGCCGCAACGAAAAGCGGACCCGTCGACGCCGACACGTCCTTCGTCGACATCGAGGTCGAACTCGGCGCACCGGGCCCGCACGACCTGCTCGTCGAGGTCCGCGCCGTTTCGGTCAACCCGGTCGACGTCAAGGTCCGGCGCTCCTTCGACGACGGCCCCAAGGTGCTCGGCTTCGACGCGGCCGGGATCGTCGTCGCCACCGGGCCCGCGGTCAGCGCCTTCTCCGTCGGCGACGAGGTCTACTACGCCGGATCGATCGCCCGCACCGGAAGCAACGCCGAGTACCAGCTCGTGGACGAGCGAATCGTCGGCCACAAGCCCACCAAGCTCGACTTCGCGGCGGCCGCGGCCGTCCCGCTGACGACGATCACGGCCTGGGAGACGTTGTTCGAGCGCCTGAACCTGACCAAGGACAGCACCGGCACCCTGCTGGTCATCGCGGGCGCCGGCGGGGTGGGCTCGATGCTCATCCAGCTGGCCCGGCAACTGACCGGCGTCACCGTGATCGCCACCGCGTCGCGGCCCGAGTCGATCGAGTGGGCGAAGTCCTTGGGGGCGCAGCACGTCGTGGACCACCGCAACCTGCGGGACGAGGTCGCCGCGATCGCCCCGCAGGGCGTCAACTACATCTTCTCGCCGTTCTCCGCCGATAAGGCGCAGATCTACGCCGACATCATGGCCGTGCACGGCCAGGTCGTGGCCATCGACGAGCCCGAAGGGCTGGACACCCTGCCGCTGAAGGCCAAGAGTCAAAGCTGGCACTGGGAATTGATGTTCACCCGCCCGCTCTTCGACCCCGAGAGCACGGCGCAGCGCGAACTGCTCGACGCGGCGGCCGAGCTGTTCGACGCGGGCGTCCTGCGCAGCACGCTGACCAAGAAGCTCACGCCCATCACCGCCGAGACGCTGCGCGCCGCGCACCGGGAGGTCGAAAGCTCCGCCGCGATCGGCAAGATCGTCGTCGCCAACGAGTGACCCGGTCGGCACTTCACCGACCTCGCCGAGACGCCGTGGCCAGTGCAATTGTTCGGTTACCAACTGCCAACTCGACCATGATCCACTGATGAAAACTCCGCACCACAACAGACGAAGAAAAGGACAATTCGGAGTATTTCGCAAATGCGGACACACCGGATTGTCCAGCGCCACCCGGTTATCCGCACCGCTGGCAATCTGAATTGCTGTCGCATTGTGTCGCTTTTCAAACGCGGCTGCCCGAACAGTTATCGAACCGATGCTCACCTTTTCGAGGACCCCAACTCATACTGATTCGCGTGATCGACGAGTTGCAGCGCGAGTACGGGGAAGCCCGCGACCTCCTCAGCGCCCTCCAACGGCGGCTGGTCCGCCTCGCGGTGAGCCCGGAGTGGAGCAGTTCCCTGCAGCGGCTCGTCCGAGAACTGGCCGACCAGTTGGAGCACGCCGTGGACCAGGCACGAGAACCGGATGAGGAACCGCAGCGGTTCAAATCCAGACCACCGCGGCTGCGCTAGGACGGCGGTCGAAGTCGGTGGTACAGCCTGTTCGGCACCGAAGCCGCTGCCGAACAGGTACCGGCGCGACCGCGCAACACCGAGGTCGAGCCAAGGCGACTGCTAGCCGGTCATGGCACAAGTCAATATGGCCGAGCGAAGGGGAAAGAAAGGCCGCACGAAGAACCCGACCAGAACGCTGAACCCGCCAGCCGACGGCGAACCCACCCAATGCGGAATGCAACCGCTGATGTGCAAAAAGACTGGTGCGCGATACTGGGATTGAACCAGTGACCTCTACCGTGTCAAGGTAGCGCTCTCCCACTGAGCTAATCGCGCGAGGCGGAGGCGGGAATCGAACCCGCGTACAGGGCTTTGCAGGCCCTTGCCTAAGCCACTCGGCCACTCCGCCGGACTCCGCATCCACACCGAAGTCGGCTGGACCGCCAGAGAATCCAGAGCGGACGACGGGACTCGAACCCGCGACCCTCACCTTGGCAAGGTGATGCGCTACCAACTGCGCTACGTCCGCCTGCCTGCGACATCAAAGCCCAGAGGCCCGTCCGCCGCGTTGCACAGTGAACTCTAGACCACGCCTGCGATCGCGATCAAAGGGGGGTCCCGGCCGCCCGGCGCGATTCCGCGCCGAACCCGGTTTCCCCTGATCAGCCCAGATCGTGCGGCAGCAGCCTGGTCAGCGCCTCGTCGACGTCGACCCAGAGGTTCTCGTTGCCCGGCACCACGACGTCGTACGTGCGGTCGAGGAAGTCGGCCAACTCCTGCGCCGAGGCCTCGAACACCGCGTGACCCGACGGCGAGCTGAGTTCGATCGCCACGACCTCCGGGTCGTCGACGGCCGGACGGATCGTCACATCGCCCTCCCCGGCGTGCGCGATGAGCCCGTCGGCGAGCAGATCGCGGGCGAACACCCACTCGACCCAGCCGGCGCGGCCGGTACGGAACGCAGCCACCACCGCGTACGGGTCTCGGGTGTCGTAGCGCAGCTCGACCTGGACCGGCACGGCAGGCGCCTGCGGAGCCAGCAGATCAAACACGGCCGTCGAACGCAGTGTCACATGATCGTTACGCATTGTCCTCCCCTTCCTGCTCTCTCCCTCCCGGTCCGCTTATCGACCGAGCAACACAGTTGTGACGCCTTTTTGGGCCTACAGGCTCGCAACTCCCGCATAGATCACCCATACGGGGCAGGCCCCACTTCGCAGGGCAATCAAGCGAGTGCGCAGCGTGTCCAATCAGCTCCGGTTTCGGGGTGTGCCCGGATCGGCCGCCGCATTGCGAGACGGGTCCGATCCGTAGTCCACACCGGAGGAAGATCCACTGCGAACGAACCTGACAGAGGACGTTGGATCGCAGCACCGACACCCGTTTGGTGACCAACATCGCTACTTTCGGTAACTGGAGGAACCGCGCTCGCGCACGGCCTTCGATCCGTCGCCCTCGCCCTGCGAAACCCGCCGCCGCGCCCCAGTTGACCACCGGGTTTTCCGCTTCGTCGAACTCGCCTGACGTCCGCTCAACCATAGGCGATCGGACCTCACGGAATTCTCGCAGCGCGACTCGCCGATGAGACGCTTCCCACGACAGTTCCCCATATCGGGCTAACGGCTCGCGCGGCCTCCGTTACCGACCACGCGTATGTCCGAACGTCGTATCGAGAGTGGCGTCACAGTGTGACCAGGATCGAAGTGCCGCAACAGGGCTGAAAGGCCCGGCCTGCCGTGTAACGAGAAATGATCCCAGTCACATTCCCGGACCAGCGGGCGAGTCGACTCCGGCCAACTGCCTGCTTGACAGGCCGCCGCACCGGGCACAGTGGCCCACGGCACGACCACATCCGGACATGCCCCGTATTCTGACCCACATCGGACACATGGGCGGCGAGGCCGACCAGCGCCCGACACCGAGTGAACATTCGCAACCGGCAGGTGGACAGCCCTGAGTAACACAGCCGAGTCGGGACCCCCGCACCCCAGCACGGAGCCCACCGTCGACGACCGCCGAGCGCCGCGCCACCCCCGGCTGCACGCCCTGCGCGCCCGGCTGCGCGCCCGCCGCGAGCGCATCCGCAGCAAACCCGGCCTGAACACCAGCTACCGGATCGTGCTCGGCGTCTTCGGCACCGTAGTGCTGATCGCCGGGCTCCTGATGATCCCCTACCCCGGCCCCGGCTGGCTCGTCGTCTTCGCCGGCCTCGGCATCCTGGCCACCGAGTTCCACTGGGCGCACCAGGTCAACACCTTCGCCAAGCGCTACTACCACGCCTGGATCCGATGGCTCAGCCGCCAGCACCTCGCCACCAAGCTCATCGTCATGGGCGCCACCGGCCTGATCGTGCTCACCACCATGTGGATGCTGGGGCTGTTCCACACCGTCGGCGGCTGGCTCGGCCTGCACTGGACCTGGTTGGCCTCCCCCCTGTTCGGCCGCTGAAAACGATCGTGTATTGTTCTTCTCGTCGCCGCGACCAGCGACAACACAACAAAACAAGGGCGATTAGCTCAGCGGGAGAGCGCTTCGTTCACACCGAAGAGGTCACTGGTTCGATCCCAGTATCGCCCACGCGAAGAGTGGGAGAGCCCTGTCAACGGATTGCGTTGACGGGGCTCTTCGCGTTATTGCTTTGGGGGGCCGAGCCCCCCAAACCCCCCACGGTGCGGTGGTCACCTTTCTTTGGCTCCTTGCTTTTGGTGGCGTTCCCGGCCTGGTTTTGGACCAGCTTTTTGTGCCACACCTGAAGGTTGGGATTCTCGTTGTGTGGGGCGGGGCTGGGTGGGGTGCGTTCTGTCTGTTGGTGGTGGTGATTGGGTTTTTGGTGGTCGCTTATCGTTTGTTTTTGTTGGGGTTCGAATTGTTGGTTCAGTAGTTGTGGTGGTGTGTGAATCGTCTTTTTTGAGGGCGTGATCGTTGGTTTTGGTGGTTGTGGCCTCGTTATTTGGGGGCTTGCTGTTGGGGTGGTTGTGTTTGGGGCGTCGAGTGCGGCTTGGCTGCCAGGTGTGTGGTGTTCTCGCTGTGGCGGGCCTGGTGGGTGGGCTGATCTTGGCTTCCTGCTGGGGAAAGGTTTCGTTGCTGGTTGTTGCGGAGCGAATTGATTCTTTTGCGTGATAGGTGTTGCCCGCCTAGCTTGGGGCTGGAGCTGCGTAGCGCCTGCAGGCGTGCGATCGAAGGTCTGGTCGCATGGTTGCGAAGGGTGCGGGGTAGGAGATGATTATGGCTTTCGTGACTACGCGTGATGGTGCGGAGATCTTCTACAAGGACTGGGGTACCGGGTCGCCGGTCGTTTTCAGCCACGGGTGGCCGCTGATGGGTGACGTGTGGGACGACCAGCTGAACGTGGTCGCCGAGAACGGCTACCGCGGCATCGCGCACGACCGCCGCAGCCACGGGCGCTCCACCCAGACCTGGCACGGCAACGACATGGACACCTGGGCCGATGATCTGGCGCAGCTCATCGAGACCCTGGACCTGCAGGACGTCACGCTCGTCGCCCACTCCATGGGTGGCGGCGAGGTCTCCCGCTACATCGGCCGCCACGGGACCTCCCGGGTCGGCAAAGTCGTTCTGCTGTCCGCGATTCCTCCGCTGATGCTGAAGACGAAATCCAACCCCGAGGGCACGCCGATGGAAGTCTTCGACGCGCTCCGCGACGGCATCCGCCAGGAACGTTCGCAGTTCTGGGAGAACCTGTCCGAGACCTTCTACAGCGCCAATCGCCCTGGCAGCAAAGTCACCCAGGGCAACAGGGACGCCTTCTGGCTGATGGCCATGCAGCAGAGCATCAAGGCCGCGCTGGACTGCGTGCGGGAGTTCTCGGAGACCGACTTCACCGAAGACCTCCGCCGCTTCGACATCCCGACGCTGGTCATCCACGGTGACGACGACCAGATCGTGCCGATCGAGGCCAGCGGGAAGAAATCCGCCGAGATCATCAGCGACGCGACCCTGAAGATCTACGAGGGCGGCGCCCACGGCCTGGCCAGCGTGCCGGGTTACAAGGAACGGTTCAACAACGACCTGCTCGCCTTCCTCAAGAGCTGAAGCGGCACCCGTCAGGCGGTTTCGTCGATGCGGTGCAGGGCCGTTTCGATGAGCTCGACGAGCGCCAGCTTGCTGGAGTAGCGCTCTCGGGCGTCGCCCTGCAGGACCGGCACGTGGTCGTCGAGGTCCAGCGCGTCCCGCAGTTCGTGGTCGTGGTAGCGGGGGGCGTCGTCGAAGCGGTTCACCAGGACCACGAACGGGATTCGACGCGATTCGAAGAAGTCCACCGCGGCGAAGCTCGTCTGCATCCGGCGGGTGTCCACCAGGATCACCGCGCCGATCGCGCCAGCCGCCAGCTCGTTCCACATGAACCAGAAGCGGTCCTGACCCGGCGTGCCGAACAGGTAGAGCACCAGTTGGGCGTCGATGGTGATGCGACCGAAGTCCAACGCCACCGTCGTCGTGCGCTTGTGCTCCAGGCCGGCCGTGTCGTCCACGTCGACGCTCGCCACGGTGAGCAGCTCTTCGGTGCTCAGCGGCGGAATCTCGCTCACCGAAGCCACCAGGGTGGTCTTGCCCACGCCGAATCCGCCAGCCACCAGGATTTTCGCGGTGTTCGGCGGATGCGGCACCGGATCAAAGCCTACGGACACCTTCGAGCACCGCCTGAAGTAGTTTGCGGTCGGGCCGGACCGCCGAACGGGACATCGGGCCGGCGACGATGGCACCGCGGTCGATCAGATCGCTGATCAGCACCTTGGCGACCACGATCGGCGTATCCAGGTAAGCCGCCACCTCGGCGACCGACAGCGGGCGCACGCACAACCGGAGAATTTCCAGGTGCTCCACGGAAAGGGTGCTCTGGTCAGGGCCTCGCCAGGACGTCAGCAACTGCGTGACCACGTCCAGCTCAGGACGGCCCGGTCGGGTGCGGCCGCGCACCAGCGCATAGGGCCGGACCAGTGGACCGGATGCCTCGTCCAACCACAGCTCGTCGTCCTTCGGCATGGGCAGGCCTTCACCCGCGGTGGAACGGTGCTGCCACCTCGGTGCGCGGCGCGGAGCTGAGGTAGTCGCCGACCCGCACGACGAGCAGGTTCATCTCGTAGGCGATCATGCCCACGTCGGCGTCCTCCTCCGCCAGCACCGCCAGGCAAGCTCCCGTCCCCGCGGCGGTGACGAACAGGAAGAGCTCGTCCAGCTCGATGACGGTCTGCCGCACCTGGCCGCCGCCGAAGTGCCTGCCGGTTTCCCGCGCCAGGCTCTGGATCGCCGAGGCCAGCGCGGCGAGATGCTCGGAATCCGCGGTGGACAAGCTAGCGGACTTGGCCAGCAGCAATCCGTCAGCGGAGAGCACGACGCCGTCGCGTGCTCCGACGACCCGGCCGATCAGGTCGTCCAACAGCCAGTTCAGCTCACCGTCGCTCATGCCCACACTGCTCCTCGTTGTCGCTGCGCCGGTAATCATTCGCCGCTGTCGCCCCGGCGCGCTTCGCGGGTACCGCGTTGGAACGCGGTCATGTTGCCACGCGTGCGCTCCGGTGAGTGCCCGGCCTGCCCAGCATTGTCCGAATCCCGCGCCAACGGCTCCTCCCGCAGCTGCGCAACGAGGTTCTGCTGGCGCAGCCGACGCGGCAGCGCCGGTCGCTGATCGGGATCCGCCGACGGGAACTGCGGCGGCTCGGTGGTCGCCGCCAGCTGGGTCGTCAGCTCCTGCGCCAGCGGAGCTGACGACCCGCGTTCCGGTTGTGGTTGCGATCGGGACAACCGCGGCTCGAACATCCGCTCGTTGGCCACGATGTCGTTGGGTAGCAGGACGAACGCCACCGTGCCGCCCTCCGGGGCCTCGCGCAGGTCCACCTCGATGTGGCGGCGGGCGGCCAGCCGCGCCACCACGAACAGCCCCAGCCGGGAATCACCGCGCAGCGTGATGTCCTCGAACTTCGGCGGCGTGGACAGCAGCACGTTGGCGTCGTCGCGGTCGGCCGCGCGCATGCCCAGTCCCTCGTCCTCGATCTGCAGCAGCACGCCGCGCGGCGTATCGCTGCTGTAGACCTGGACCTGCGAACGCGGTGAGGAGTACGAGGTGGCGTTGTCCATCAGCTCGGCCAGCAGGTGGATCACGTCGCCCACCGCCGCGCCGACCAGCGAGACCTCCGGTGTCGGGTGCACCCTGATCCGGTAGTAGTGCTCGGTTTCGGCGACGGCGGAGCGCACGATGTCCACCAGCCGCACCGGTTTGCGCCACTGCCGACCGGGCTGCTCACCGGCCAGGATGATCAGGTTCTCGGCGTTGCGCCGGGCCCGGGTGGCGAGGTGGTCGAGCTGGAACAGGCCGTCCAGCCGTTCCGGGTGTTCCTCGCTGCGCTCCATCTTGTCGAGCACCTTGAGCTGGCGGTGCACGAGTCCCTGGTTGCGGTGCGCGATGCCGAGGAAGACCTTGTTGGCGCCTTCCTTGGCCTGGTTCTCCTGCACCGCCGCGACGACCGCGGTGTGGTGGGCGGTGTTGAAGGCGTCCGCGACCTGGCCGATCTCGTCGGAGCCGTAGTCCAGCGGGGCGAGCTCGGCTTCGACGTCGATCGGCTCGCCGCGCTTGAGCCGGGACATGATCGTGGGCAGCCGCTCGCTGGCCAGCTGCAGCGTGTCGTCGCGCAGGTTCGCCAACCGGGTCACCAGGGTCCGGTCGACCAGCCGCCGGGCGTTGCGCGAGGCCAGCACGATGCCGACCACCATGGCCGCCAGCGCGGCCAAGCTGCCCAGGAGCGCCTGGAAGAACTGCGCGTCGCCGTTGCGCGTGCCGAGTTCGGCACCGGCGTTGGCCTGTTCGACCGCGATCGCGACCAGGTCCTCGGAGACCTCGTGGGTGATCTGCTGCCATTCGGCCTCGTTCACCGCGAAAGGCCCGCCGAGCTGCGACGAATGCTCGACGAGCGCGTTCTCAAGGTCGATCAGCTGTTGCCAGTCGGGGCCGGAGGTGAGCTGCCGGTGCAGGTCGGCGGCGCGCGGCTCGGCGGCTGGCATGTCGACGGTCAGCTCGGCGTGGTAGGCGCCGACCAGGTGCACGAACGACAGGTGGTCCTCGGTGCTGAACTCGCCGCTGACCAGCGCGGCGCTGCCCAACGACGCGGCCCGCGACATCTGGTCGGCGGCCCGGAAGATCTCGGTGGCCACCAGACCGGCGTGGCTGGACTGCAGGTCCGGCACGACCCGCGCCTGCGTGTCGAAGAGGTTGACCCCGGCGTCGAGCACCTGGTTGTAGTAGTCGAAGGTCTCCCGCCGGGACACCTGGCCGGTGTCGAGCCGGGCGCGCATCTGCGGCAGCCGCGACAGCAGCGTCTCCAGGTCCCGGACTCGGGTCGCGATCGCCTGCGGCGCATCGGCGACCAGGTTGCGCAGGTTGGCCCGCATCACGCCGACGGCCTTGTCGGTCTGGGTGCGCTGCGAGGTCAGCGCGGCCGGGTCGACGCCTGGGCGGCTGAGCCGTTCGATCGCCAGCCGACGTTCGTTCTGCAACGCCACCAGGCTGTTCACCGCCGGGATCGACGCGTTCTTGACCCCGGTGGCGACCACTCTGGAGTAATAGCCGTCGTAAACCGCCAGTGCCGAGTATCCGAGCCAGATGGTCAGCAGGATGATGCTGGGAACCACGCCGACACGCGTCAGGCGGGCCCGGATCGTCTTGTACTCGCTACCGGAACTGCTCGTCCGCGCCACAGTGCTCCGCAACTGTCGAACCACTCCGCGATCTGCCCGGCTCCCAGCGATACGGGTGATCGCATTTCACATCAGCAGGATTCCGCCGCCGGGTTTCGGTGCGGAATGCGGCACCAGCGCGATCGCGGCGGGACCACGGCAACGACCATCGGCGTGGCCGTGCACCTGTGTCCGCGTCTCGCGGTCGAACCAGTGCCACTGTCACGGGCGCTCTCCCCGTAGCCACCCAGCAGGATGAACGAACCATAGCACAGGGTGATCATGAAACCACGAGAACTGTTTTTTGTTGCAAGGCATGCCAAAAATTGCGCTGGTCAGCTACCACGAACACGGCGGAGTGTTACCACGTCGCAACTTGGGGTTCGCCTGGATTCGGGATGTGAGGCCGCGCGGGCGGGGATTTGGCGTACGCGAATGGCGAAGCCGCTTTTCCAGCTACGCGCGCAAATGGACCAACGGCGGATTCTCAGGCGTCGTAGTGCGGTTCGGTGCCCAGCAGGAAGGTGACGTCTTCGCCCGGCTTGAGCTCGCGGGGATCGGCGCCGCGGCTGAACAGCCGCGCTCCGGTGCTGCCGCCGAGTTCGGCGTGCTCACCGCGGACCCGCAGCCAGGAACCTTCCCGGATGCCCAGCACCGGAACGTCGTTGTCCTCCAGGAATTCCACGATCCGCTGTTCGCGGGTTTCGCCCATGTGCGTGCTGCCCGGCTCGGGGTCCTGGTAGTGCGGGTTGATCTGGAACGGCACCAACCCGATCGCGGTGAACGACCGCGGTTCCACGATCGGCATGTCGTTGCTGGTCCGCAGGCTGGGACAGGCCATGTTGGTGCCCGCGCTGGCGCCCAGGTACGGGGTGCCGCCGCGCACCGCCTCGCGCAGCGCGTCGATCAGGCCGAGCCGGTGCAGCGCGGCCAGCAGGCGGAAGGTGTTCCCGCCGCCGATGAACACCGCTTCGGCCTCGCGGACCGCCGCGACCGGATCGTCCGCCCGGTGGATGCCCGCCACGGTGACGCCGAGCGGTTCGACCGCGGCCTGCACGGTCGCGACGTACTCGTCGTGGTCGCCCTTGGCGAACGGGACGAACAGCAGTCGCTTGCGGTCGGCCAGCAGTTCGCCCACCGCTGGCATGGCGTGTTCGAGGAAACCCGTGCCGTGCTTCACCGAACTGGACAGCAGCAGCAGTTCCACGTTGGCTTTCCTTCCCGTAGCGACCCCGTTCGCGCCCAGGCTATCGCCACGGCGGCGATCCGCCCGCTGACCGATCAACCCACCGGTGGGCGGGCCATGTGCGATGTGCTGTGCCACGTCCCACGCGTTGGTCACGTTGCGCAGAACAGCGGCTGTGCTCTCGGGATGTGGATTTCACCGGCGCCGAACCGGTTTCCAAACTGCGCACTTCGACCCGGTTCGGTCGAGCGCGAAGGCGTGGCGCTGCACTTGGCGATGGAGAACGGTCAGACCGCATGCACCGTGATCATGCTCTCCAGCCCCTTGAAGTCGTCGGCATTTCGAGTGAAAAGCGGCAGGCCATGCGCAGACGCGACAGCGGCGATCATCAAGTCCACTCGTCGTGGGCGGGGATTGCGATTCGCAGCCAACGTCAACGCGACCAGCGTCCCGTAGCGCGCGGCTGCCTCGCCGTCGAAGGGCAGCGGATCGAACTCGACGATGGCGGCACCGAGCATTTCCAGCCGCGCCGCCCTGACCACCGGATCCCGCGCCATCGCGACGCCCTGGTGCAGTTCCGCCAGCGAGACCGAGGTGAGCTCCGATTGCGCGGGCAAGACGGCACGATCAAGCAGCTCAAGATCGATATAGGCGCAGGTGGCCAACACTCCTAGCGGCGGGCGATCAGCCACGGCCGCGCTCCCAGGGGTCATCGTCACCAACTCGGTCTTCGCCACCGAAGAACTCATCGGCGTCCTGCCGCAGGTGCGCATAGCTGACGCGAGGCAGCATCTTGTGCCGCTCGATCAGTTCATCGGTGGAAAACCGCCGCCGTGGTCGAAGCGGGCGAAGCTCGGCAACCTCCACGCCATTGCGGGTGACGTGATAGATCTCGCCCGCCTCCACCGCGTCCATCACCGCAGCGGAGTTGTTGCGGAACTCCCGCTGGGAAATGATCCTCATCAGCTCATTGTAGCCCCCTGTAGCACGCGAGGCTACGGAGCTGCGGAGGGCTCGCCGGTCCTGCGCTGTTGCGGGCGGCGCGGGCTGGAATCGGGCCGGGCGGGCGGTCAGGATGGCTGTCATGACAGGGACCAACGACGTGACGATCATCGGCGGCGGCATCGTGGGCCTGGCGGCCGCCCACGCCCTCAGCCAGCAGGACCCGAACCTCCGGATCACCGTGCTCGACAAGGAACGCCACTGGGGCGCGCACCAGACCGGCCACAACTCCGGCGTAATCCACAGTGGACTGTACTATCCGCCGGGCAGTGCCAAGGCGCGGTTCGCCCGCGCCGGTGGCGAGGCGATGTACCGGTTCTGCGCCGAGCACGGCATCCCCGCCCAGCGCACCGGGAAGGTCGTGGTCGCCACCTCGGAAGGGCAGCTGCCCAAGCTCGCCGAACTCGTGCGGCGCGGCACCGCCAACGGCGTTCGGGTCAGCGAACTGGACCTCGCCCAGCTGCGGGAACGCGAACCGAACGTGCGCGGCCGCAAGGCGCTGCTGGTGCCCGACGCCGGGATCACCGATTTCCCAGCGGTGTGCCGGAAACTCGCCGAACTGCTGGCCGCATGCGGTGCCGACTTGCGCACCGGCACCGAACTGGTCGACGTGCACCGCGACGGCGCGGAGTTGGTGCTGACCACCACCGGCGGCGAGATCCGCACCCGCCGCGCGGTGAACTGCGCCGGGCTGCACAGCGACGCCGTCGCCGAGTTGGCCGGGGCCAACCCACCGGCGCGGATCCTGCCGTTCCGCGGCGAGTACTACGAGACCACCTCCTTCCGCCGAGACCTGGTGCACGCCCTGGTGTACCCGGTGCCGGACCCGGCCTTCCCGTTCCTCGGCGTGCACATGACGCGGATGGTCGACGGCAGCCTGCACATCGGTCCGAACGCGGTGCCCGCGCTGGCCCGCGAAGGCTACGACTGGGTGACCTGGTCCGGCGACCACCTGCGCCGCCTGGCGCGCGACCCCGGACTGCGGGTGCTGGCCAAGAAGTACTGGCGCACCGGCGCGGTCGAAATCGCCCGCTCGGCGGTCAAGCCGCTGTTCGTCCGCGCCGCCCAGCAGCTGCTACCCGATCTGCGGGGCCGCGACCTGCTGCGGGCCGAGGCCGGGGTGCGCGCCCAAGCGGTCACCCCGGACGGCACGCTGGTCGACGACTTCCTGGTCGTGGAGGACGAGCACTGGGTGCACGTGCTCAACGCGCCCTCCCCGGCGGCCACCGCATCGCTGCTGATCGGCGAGGACATCGCGGACCGCATCAAGGCCCACGACCGGTGATCTCGTCCAGGGCTCGCCTTGTCCTTCATGTCGCGGATCTCGGAGCCGAAACGGCGTCTGAGCGCCTGTCTTCGATTTGCGTGGCGATGCGGGCAGCAAACCTGGCGATTTCGCGGCGAAAACGCCAGCCCCACCCGAGGCGGTCGGCCCGACACCGCCACGTCAAAGACAGCTGTCCGGGTCCGCCACCCGCAGCCGGAACAAGACGAGTTGAACGACGAGTACTACCGGGGTAGTGGCTGGGTCCGTTCGCTCACGCCGGTCCACAGGCCTTCGACGTACTCCTGCAGGGCTTTGCCGAGTAGGTAGGCATCAGCCGGTGCCACCACGGTGAACGTGTCGTCCGGGGATTCCGGGATCACCGCGACCCGCCCCGACGGCGCGTGGCGCACCTCGATGGCGAACGCCCCGGTGCGCACCGCGCCGGCCGCCTCGCGCAGGCCGACGGTCAGCCGCGCGGTCATGCCGT
This sequence comes from Saccharopolyspora antiqui, assembly GCF_052246905.1. Taxonomy (NCBI): domain Bacteria; kingdom Bacillati; phylum Actinomycetota; class Actinomycetes; order Pseudonocardiales; family Pseudonocardiaceae; genus Saccharopolyspora; species Saccharopolyspora antiqui. Next base: position 106,852 of record NZ_JBQQBO010000022.1, on the reverse strand, counting down.
CCGCCCGCCGCATCAGGTCGCCCACCGCCTGCGCGTCCTCGGGCGGCACCCGGCGGCGCTTGAGCTCGTACGCCAGCCAGTCGACCTGCTGGTCCGCGCGCTGCTCGGCCGCGGCGCGCGCTTCGGCCAACACCTCGGTGGGCACCGTGACCTCGCAGCCATCGGCCGGTTCCCGATCCGGCAGGCAGCCGACCAGCGCCGGCCACGGCGCATCGGGGCGCACCTGCTCCGCGGTCACCGACTCGCCCCGCACCCGCACCCGCGCCGCTTGACCGCTGCCGACTGCCACCACGGCCCGCAGTTCGGTTTCATCGCTGTCGTTGACCTGCGCGAATCCGAATACCGACGCGCGCTCCAGGGTGGTGGCCAGCTTCGTCCACTGCTCGCCGGGCGGCCGGTCCGCGTCAGCCCGCGGCGCCGGAACCAGGAAGGCGGCGAGCTCCGCTCCGACCTCTCGATCGCGCAGCAGGCCGTCGAACTCCTGCAGGCTGCATCGCATCGTCGGCTCCGTGGTTCACCAGCGTTCCCCTGTGGACGGACTTGATCAACAGGATATCCGGTGCCCGGCATTTCAGCGGCCGGAATGCCCGCAAAACCGGCACGCCCAGCGCGGGTCGCCGCCAAAATCACCCACTTGCCGCCGGAGCGTTCGAACGTCAGTGATCCGCCACCTGCGGCCGGGTGCGGCGCACGATCCCGGCCAGCGCACTGCTGACGATCGTGACGATCAGCGCGCCCCAGAACGCCGACCAGAACCCGTCGACGTGGAAGGGCAGCCGCAGCTGCCCGGCGAGGTAGCTGGTCAGCCAGAACAGCAGGGCGTTGACCACCAGGCCGAACAGCCCCAGCGTCAGCACGTAGAGCAGGCAGCCCAGCGTCTTCGCGATCGGTTTGAGCACCACGTTGACGATGCCGAAGATGACCGACACCGCCAGCAGCGTGAGGATCTTCGCCAGGCTGTCCTGGCCTGCCAGGGTGATCCCCGGCAACGCGGTGGTGATCCACACCGCGACCATGGTGATCAGAATGTGCAGCAGCAGTGCCACGACGCGCCCCTCCCTGCCGGATTCCGCACGAACATCATCGACGCTACCGGCGCGCGCCACCCCAGGCGATGCGGCCTCCCGGTCCAGGCCGGTCAGTTGAACAGGGCGGCCATGAGCTGGAGTGCGTCGCCACCGGTGGCGTCGTGGGCTTCGGCGAACCGGAAGACCAGGCCTTCGCGCAGGCCCCACGGGCAGATCTCCAGTTCGTCCAAGCCGATGGTGCGCAAGATCAGCTCCGCGACGATCGCCCCGGCCAGGATGCGGCGGGACCGGCTGCGCGACACACCGGGCAGCGCCGCCCGCTGCGCCTGGTCCAGCTCGGCCAGCCGCGGGATCCAGGGCCGCAGCTTGGCGCGGACGAGCCGGTCGGGGTGGCGGGCCACCTTCCCCGGCGAGCTCTCGGTGAGCACGGCCAACTGCCGCAGGACCTTCGACAGCGCGATCGGATGCCCCAGGTCGGCGTCCGAGAAGTTGCTCAGCGAACGCGGGACGGCGCTGCGGACCGCCGCGACGAGTTCCTCGACGTGCCGTGGCCGCGGCGGGTCGTCCGGCAGGTATTGCCTGGTCAGCCGAGCCGCACCGAACGGCAGCGAAACCACGTCGGTGGGTCGCGCGTCGATGCCGGTGGCCACGTCGGTGGTGCCGCCACCGATGTCCACAGTGGTCAGTCTCGATCCGCAGCGACCGTGCCAGCGGCGGGCGGCGTGGTAGGTGACCGCGGCTTCGTCGCGCGGGCTGAGCACGCCGATCCGCACCCCGGCGGCGTCGCTCAACCGCTGCCTCAGCTCCGCGCCGTTGGCCGCATCGCGGACCGCCGAGGTGCCGAACGCGATCAGCACGTCAGGGCCCTTGTCGATGCCCGCGCGCACGCAGTGCCGCACCGCGCGCACCGCCTGCTCGACGCCGGGTTCGGTGACCGAACCGTCCGGTCTCGTGTGTTCGGCGAGCCGGGTCCGGGCCTTCACGCTCCAGTCCGCGCGCGGCATCCGGGACCGGTCGAGATCGACGATCTCCAGGCGCGCAGCAGTGGACCCGATGTCCAGCAGAGCCAATCTCATGCGGCGCCCATCCGCACGCCGCGCAGCTCGCGCGGCGGCTCAACGGCCCCGATGGACGACATATCCCCATTGTCGGGGCCAGCACGACAGAAAAGCTATCCAGATGGAGGATTCTTGAGAGGCGAGTCACATTTCCCGAGGTTCGACGGCGAGTGCCGATGTTCCGTACTCGGCGGTAACCTCTGGGCAACCTCGGCGGCGTGACCCAACGCTCCGGCATCGCTGCCCCAGATCGGAAGGAACGGCCATGCGCATCGGTATGCCGCTGAGCTACAGCGGAGGCTTCAAGGAGACCGTCGACGACCTGGCCACCTACGAGAAGGCCGGACTCGACATCGTGTTCGTCCCGGAGGCCTACTCCTTCGACGCGGTGAGCCAGCTGGGCTTCATCGCCGCCCGCACCGAGCGCCTGGAGATCGCCTCCGGCATCCTGCAGATCTACACCCGCACGCCATCTCTGACCGCGATGACGGCCGCCGGGCTGGACTTCGTCTCCGGCGGGCGGTTCACCCTCGGCATCGGCGCCTCGGGGCCGCAGGTCATCGAGGGTTTCCACGGCGTGCCCTACCAAGCGCCGCTGGGCCGCACCCGCGAGATCGTCGACATCTGCCGCCAGGTGTGGCGCCGGGAGAAGGTCCAGCACGCCGGAAAGCACTACAACATCCCGCTGCCCGCGGGCGAGGGCACCGGACTGGGCAAGCCGCTGAAGATCATCAACCGCCCGGTGCGCGAGCGGATCCCGATCATGATCGCCGCGATCGGCCCGAAGAACGTCGAACTGGCCGCCGAGATCGCCGAGGCGTGGGAGCCGTTCCTCTACCTGCCGGAGAAGGCCGAGCGGGCCTGGGGCGAGTCGCTGGCGGCGGGCAAGGCCAAGCGCGACGCCTCGCTGCCGCCGCTCGACGTGGTCGCCCAGATGCCACTGGCCATCGGCGAAGGCCTGGACGACCTGCTGGACTACGGACGACCAGACGCGGCCCTCTACATCGGCGGCATGGGCGCCAAGGGCAAGAACTTCTACAACAACCTCGTCCAACGCTACGGCTTCGAGCCCGAGGCCGAGCTGATCCAAGACCTCTACCTCAACGGCAAGAAGGACGAGGCGGCCGCCGCGGTCCCCCGCGACCTCCTGCAGAAGACCTCCCTCATCGGCTCGGAAGGCCACGTCCGAGAGCGACTGGCAGCCCTGAAGGAATCCGGCGTAACCACCCTCAACATCACCCCACTAGCCCCCGACACAACCACCCGCACCAAACTCATCGAACAGATCAAACAACTGACCACCGACCTCTAACCCCGTTCGGGTTATGAGTGAAGGGCACCTTCGACCGGCTTACTCGGTCAAAGGTGCCCTTCACCCGGCGGAAAACACCGTTCCCGTTACAGACCCTCGGCTGTTGCTTTTGTGGGTTGGGGGGTTTTGGTTTGGGTTGGGCGGGTTTCTCGTAGTAGTAGTGCCGAGGCCAGGGTGCATAGGCCCATCAGGAGTAGGAATAGCGAGACCGATGCTGAGGTGCCGGTGGCTGCGAGTAGGGCGGTCATGATGAACGGGGTTCCGCCGCTGACCAGGATTGCCGCTAGTTGGTAGGCCAGTGATGCGCCTGAGTAGCGGACTCGTGGTGCGAACAGTTCGCTGAGGTAGGCCGCCAGCGGGCCGTAGGTCAGGCTTGAGCCGATGCTGCCCACCGATGCCGCGATCGCCACTCCGACTATCGACGCGGTGTCCACCAGCCAGAAGAACGGGAACGCCCACAACGCCAGCAACCCGGCGCCGACCAGGATCAGCGGACGCCGACCCCAGCGGTCCGACAACGCGCCCGCGTAGTAGATCACGAACACCCCGATCAGCGACGACACCAGGGACACCGCCAGCAGCGACTGGCGCGCCATGCCCAGCTCGCGGGTTCCGTAGTCCAGCAGGCCCGAGATGCTGATGTAGAACACCGAGTTGGTGGCGAACAGCAGGCCCGCACCGAGCAGCACGGTCCGCTTGCTGTTGCGCAGCACCTCCATCAGCGGCGCCCTGACGACCTCCGCGTCCTTCTTCTCCTTGCGTTCCTGCAGTTCGCGGAACACCGGGGTGTCCTCGATCTTCATCTGGATGAACAGCACCACCGGCGCCAGCACCGCGCTGGCCAGGAACGGGATCCGCCAGCCCCAAGCCTGGAACGCTTCCGGGCTCAGCACCGCGCCGACCACCAGGAACGCGACGTTGCCGAGGATCACGCCCAGCGGCACGCCCATCTGCCCGAAGGTGCCGGCCATCCCGCGACGGCCGCCGCCGGCGTTCTCGGTCAGCAGCAGGACGATCCCGCCCCACTGGCCGCCGACCGCGATGCCCTGCAGGAACCGCAGCGTCACCAGCAGGATCGGGGCGAGCACGCCGATCGAGCTCGCGCCGGGCAGCACGCCGATCAGGAACGTCGCCGAACCCATCATGATCAGGCAGGTCACCACGGCCGGTTTGCGGCCGATCTTGTCGCCGAGGTGGCCGAAGACCAGGCCACCGATCGGCCGGGCGATGAACCCGGCCCAGAACGTGGCGAACGACAGCAGCACGCCGACCAGCGGGCTGGCGTCGGGGAAGAACAGGTGGCCGAAGACCAGGGCCGCGGCCGTGGCGTAGATGAAGAAGTCGTACCACTCGATGGAGCTGGCGATCAGGGCCGCGATCAGCAGCTTCTTCGGGGTTGCGTTGGCGTGCGTCGGGTCGCTCGCAGTCATCGACGGACTCCCTTGGCTTGGTGACTGGAGACCAAGATCATTTACAGACCGACTGGTTGGTACGACTGTGATGTGCGTCTCTGCCTGCGTCAAGACCGAAATCACATCTAGAGCAAAGCCGTCTCAGTGCACCCGTTTCGCGATCGATCGACCGCGCACCACCAGGGCTCGTGAGTGGTCGTTCCGGTGCGAACCGGAATCTCACGAGCCCGTGCTGCCGCGCTGAGTCACCCGGCGTTGAGCACGCGGATTGGGGATCCCTGCAGGTAGGCGCTGATGTTCTCGACGATTTCGGGGTAGAAGACCTGGTAGGTGCCGTCGGTGACGTAGCCGAGGTGCGGGGTCAGCACCGTGCGCGGCGTGCTGCGCCACGGATCGTCGACGGGCAGCGGTTCGCGGCCGAACACGTCGATCCCCGCCCCGGCGAGCCGCCCCTCGCGAAGCGCGTCCTGCAGCGCGGCCTCGTCGACGATCGGTCCCCGCGAGGTGTTGATCAGATACGCGGTCGGCCGCATCAGCGCCAACTCCGCCGCACCGATCAAGCCCCGGGTTCGCTCGCTGAGCACGGTGTGGATCGTCAGCACGTCCGAGGCCCGGAACAGGTCGTCCTTGGTCACCCGACGCACGCCCACCGCGGCCGCCGCCTCGTCGGTGAGGTTCTGGCTCCACGCGATCACGTCCATGCCGAACACCCGGCCGACGCTGGCGACCTGCGCGCCGAGCCGCCCGAGCCCGAGCACGCCGAGCGTCCGCCCCGCCACCTCCTGCCCAACGGTGCGCTGCCAGCCGCCTTCCCGGATCATCCGGTCCTCCTGCGGGATGTGGCGCAGCAGCGCGAAGATCAGCCCCCAGGCCAGCTCCGCGGTCGGCCCCCACGAGCGATCTCCGCCGCCGTTGCCGGTACCCGAGACGACGATGCCCAACTCGCGCGCCGCGACCATGTCGATCGATGCGTTGCGCATGCCGGTGGTGACCAGCAGTTTGAGGTTGGGCAGCGCTTCGAGCACCTGCCGGGGGAACGCGGTGCGCTCCCGCATCGCGGCGATCACCTCGAACGGCTCCAGCCGCCGCACCAACTCCGCCGGATCGGTCAGGTGCTCGTTGAACACCTCGACCTGCGCGGGCAATGCGCTCCAGTCGGCATAATCCCGCGCGACGTCCTGGTAGTCGTCCAACACCGCGACTCGAACCGTCATGGAATCCTCCTCGCCACACATCGAAAACCGCTCCGGATCCTATGCGCCTGATCGCGTCGACCGGGGTGGCCGGGAGAGACTGTCGAGCGTGACTGGATCTACGCTGCTGCACCTGCTGCCGCTGAGCACCTTCCACGCCGACCGGACCGCACCGATCCACGCCGCCAGTCTCGACCGCGAAGGGTTCGTGCACTGCTCACCGGACGTGCGCACCACGCTCGCGGTCGCCAACACCCTGTACCGCGAAACAGCCGAACCGATGGTGGCGCTGGAACTGGATCCGGCCAAGCTGTCGGCACCGGTGCGCTGGGAGGCCGCGAATCCGGCGCCGCCGCGGGGCGTGGCCGCCGACGCGCTGTTCCCGCACGTCTACGGGCCGCTGGAGCGGGACGCGGTGATCGGCGTCCGCTACGCGCGCCGCGACGCGGCGGGCCGCTTCCTGGCCCTGGAGACGCGCAGCCGCACCGCCGAGGAATTCGACCTGTTCCCGCACCCCGAAGGCGGCTGGTACCGGCGGACCTGGACCAGCCCGGTCGAGGTCGAGCGGCCGGGCGGGATGCGCCCGACCGCGACGGCGATCTACTTCCTGCTGCCGCCCGGACAGCGTTCCACCTGGCACACGGTGGCTTCCGACGAGCTGTGGCTGTGGCATCGCGGCGGCCCGCTGATCCTGTCGCTGGGCGGTGACGGCCCGCAACCGGTCACCGAACCCGAGCAGTTCGTGCTGGGCGCGGGCGCAGGGCAGGCGCCGCAGGCGGTGATCCCGGCTGGCACCTGGCAGTGCGCGAGCGCGGCCGCGACGGTCGAGACGCTGGTCAGCTGCGTGGTTTCGCCCGGTTTCGACTTCGCCGACTTCCGCGTTCTGTAGGCCGGTCGAACGAGTGCCGGGGGCCGGGGCGGCGCATCGCGCCGGGACCGCCGACCGATACCGCGCGACGGCTGCGGACCACTCCGGACGGCGTCCGCACCGTCTCGTAACCGACCGAGAACACGGCGAGGACCACGGCGACCACCGCGAAGACGGCCGACAGGGCGCTGCGGTGAGCTCGCGGCTGGGCGGTCAAGTTGGCGCGCTGGTGACGGTATTCGGCGACGAACCTGCTGGTTTCGCGATGTCTGCTGCGGGCCGGTTCGCGGCGCGGCACGCCGGAACCGAGCATCCTCCGCTCCACCCAGGACATCACGATCAGCATTCCGATGATCGCGCCGATGCCGACTGCGGCCGCCATCGCGAACCCAGCCAGTGAATTGATCACCGGCACCACCCCCCAAAGGCGTAGCGGACCACCCACTTCTCAGCGACTGTCGCATTCAGCGCCGAACCAGCACCGCACCCCTGCCGGTTCTGCTGTGGCCCTTGGGTTTCACCGTAGGTCCGGGCGGTCGCAGCCGCTGGGCGCGGCCCACCCCCCTCGCCCGAACAGGTGAAAAACGATCAGACCCGTAACGGTCGGATTCTTGATCGGACGAAGCACCGCCGATCACGCGAACCGGGCAACTCCGGAGCTACCATCGAGTGAGACGACTTCCGACACGCCCCGGCGTGACCTGGCGCATGTTCGGGCAACCGGCCGCGATCGGCGCGCGTGTTCTTCCAGCACGCCGATTCCACCGGCACATCGACGATCGCGATTCAGGGGGAGGTAATCGGGTCGTGAGGGGCTACACCGTCCACTTGCTCTTCCACCTGCTGGCGATGGCGGCTGGTGCTGCCTGCGGGGTCGCGGGTGCGTTGTGGTGGTTCGGCGGCTTCCCGACCGGCCTGTGGTTGGCGATCGGCGCGCTGATGGTCGGGATCATCGTGCTGATCCTGGAAGGCCTCTACATCACCGCCAGCCAGCCGCTGCCGTACCCGCCACCGCCGCCGGTGTCCCGCCCTCGGATACCGACGCCGCCGCAGCGGCCCCGGGAGCGCACCCGTCCGGATCTCGAACCCGCCGCGCCGCAACCGGAAACCCTGCTGCAACCGGTGGCGGACACCAGCAGGGCGGTGGATCAGGAGACCAAGACCACCGCCGCCGAAGCGCTCGACGAGCGGTGGACCAGCAACCCGCCGTCCCGGCAGAGCTGACGGCTGGTGCGGGTTCAGGTCCCGGTCCACCTCGGTGCGCGCCGCTCGGCGAAAGCTCGCGGACCTTCTCGGGCGTCGTCCGAGCCGAGCATCGCCCGGTAGTTCGGCAGGTCGCCGGTGCGCAACAGCCGGTAGCCGGATTCGACGTCCAGGGCGGCGGCGCGCCGGGTGATCTCCTTGACCGCGGCGATCGCCAGCGGGGCCGCCGCGCAGATCCGCTGGGCCAGTTCGAACGCCGCGCCGAGCAGGTCGGCGGCCGGGACGACGCGGTTGACCAGGCCCCACCGCTGCGCCTCGGCAGCCGCCATCCGGCGGCCGGTCAGCAGCAGCTCGCTGGCCACGGCCCGCGGCAGGCGCTCGGGCAGTCGGAGCACACCGCCGGAGTCGGCGACCATGCCGAGGGTCACTTCGGTGAGCGCGAACTCGGCGTGTTCGGCGGCGACGATCAGGTCCGCGGCCAGCGCGAGTTCGAACCCGCCGCCCAGGGCCAGCCCGTTGACCGCGGCGATCACCGGCTTGTCCAGGTCGAAGAACTCGGTCAACCCGGCGAAGCCGCCCGGCCCGTGGTCTGCGTCGATGGCCTCGCCACCGGCGGCGGCCTTGAGGTCCCAGCCCGCCGAGAAGAACCGGTCGCCCGCGCCGGTGAGCACCGCGACGCGCAGCGAGTCGTCGCGCCGCAGGCGGTCGAACGCCTGGTGCAGCGCACGGCTGGTGGCGACGTCGATGGCGTTGGCCTTCGGCCGGTCCAGGGTCACGGTGAGCACCCCGCCGTCGACGTCCAACCGCACCTGATCAGTCATCGGCACTCCTCGCTTCGCTAACCAGCACGTCCACCGCGACCGCGCCCCGGTGCAGCGCCAGCAGCGGATTCACGTCCAACTCGACCAGTCGTCCATTGCCGCGCGCGTGTTCGACGATCGCGGCGATCGCGTCCACCACGGCGGCCACGTCGGCGCCCGGTCCCCGGAACCCGGCCAGCAGCGGCCAGATCCGCAGTTCGCGCAGCGCATCCCGGATCTGCTCGCGGCTCACCGGCAGCAGCAGCGTGACCGAATCGCGCACCAGTTCCACCAGGACACCACCTGCGCCGATGGTCAGGGCCAGGCCGAACTGCGGGTCGCGGTGCACGCCGACGATCAGCTCCGCCACCACTCCGCCGATCATGCGCTCGACCAGGAACGCGTCGCTGAGCGCGGCCATTCCGGCGACCGCCTCGCGCACCTGCTGCTCGCTGGTCAGCCCGAGCCGCACGCCCCCGACTTCGCTCTTGTGCGCCAGATCGGCCGAAACCGCTTTGACCACAACGGGAAAGCCGAGCCGGGCAGCGGCCTGCGGTGCGTCGTCGGCGCTGGTCACGACACCTTCCGGGACGGCGAGACCGGCCGCCGCCAGCGCGCGCTTGGCGGCCCACTCGTCGAGCTGGTACCGCTCACCGGTGACCGCGGCCGGGATCTCCAGCGGGGCCGTCGAGTCCGCCCTCCGCCGCGCGGCACCGATTGCGGCCGCCGCGGCGATGGCCGCCAGGCAGTCCGCGACGCCTTGCATGGGTGCCACGCCCTGGCTCAGCAGCTGCTGCCCGATCGGCTCCGGGAGTCCTTCCGGCAGGGAGCTGACCACGCATCCCGGCGCGCCCACGGCGCGGTGCGCGGCCAGGAACGCATCCGCGGTGGTCGACCAGGGCCCGTCGACGCAGCGGTCTTCGCGGGGGAAGTCGACCAGCAGCAGGTGGCAGTCGAAGTCGGCGCCGAGCAGTTCCGCGAAGCACGCCGTTTGCGCTGCCAGATCGCCCCAGATGTAGGTGTGGTAGTCGAGCGGGTTCGCCACCGCGACCCGCTCGCCGAGCAGCCGCCGCAGCCGCCGCTGGGTGTCCGCCGGAAACGACGGCAGTTCGAGCCCGTGCCGTTCGGCGAGGTCGGCGACCAGTGCCGCCTCACCGCCGGAACAGCTGGCGGAGGCGATCCGGCTGCCGGTCAGCGCGCCGTGCACGTGGAGGAATTTCAGCGTCTCCACGAAGGCCTCCACGTGGTGCACGCGGGCCATGCCCAGCCGCCGGAACAGCGCGTCGCAGAGCACGTCCGAACCGGCCAGGGAGCTGGTGTGGCTGAGGTTGGTCCGCGCGCCGAGCTCGGAACTGCCCGATTTGAGCACCACGATCGGAATTCCGCTGCGCAGCGCCAGCAAGCCCACCCTCGACAGGCCCGCGACGTCGTCGATGCCTTCCAGGTGCAGGCCGATCGCGGTGATGCGGGGATCCGCCAGCATGGCCTCGACGAGGTCCGCGACGCCGGTCACCGCGCCGTTGCCGAGGGTGATCAGCTGGGCAAGCGGCAGCGACCGGCGCTGCATGGTGAGGTTCTGGCCGATGTTGCCGCTCTGGGTGAGCACCGCGACGCCGCGATCCACCCGGTGGCCGCCGTGCTGGTCCGGCCACAGCGCGGCACCGTCGAGGTAGTTGAGGGTGCCGATGCAGTTCGGGCCGATCAGCGCCATGTCCGCCGCGGCGGACACCAGGGCGCGTTGCAGGGCGGCGCCGTCGGTGCCGTGCTCGGCGAACCCGGCGGCGTGGCACACCACTCCCCCGGTGCCGCGGGCCGCCAGGTCGGCGACCACGTCGACCGTGGTTTCCCTTGGCACCGCGACGAAAGCCGCGTCCGGTGCGGCGGGCAGTTCGGCCGCGCTCCGGTAGCAGGGCAGTCCTTCGATGCTGGTGCGTCGCGGGTGCACCGGCCAGATCGGCCCGGCGAAGCCGACCCGGCGGCACTGCCGGATCGCCTCGGCCGCGGCGTCCCCGCCGAACACCGCGATGTGCCGGGGCGCGAGCATGCGGCGCAGGTTGGACGCTCGTGAGTCGGTTTTCCGGTCCTTACCGGAGAAGTCGCTCACGAGACTTCGCGCAGCAGGGCGCGGGAGATGATGTGGCGCTGGATTTCGCTGGTGCCGTCCCAGATCCGCTCGACCCTGGCGTCCCGCCAGAACCGCTCGACGGGCAGTTCGGCCATCAGGCCCATGCCGCCGAAGATCTGCACCGCGCGGTCGGTGATCCGGCCCAGCGCCTCGGAGGCGAACAGCTTCGCCATCGCCGCGTCCCGATCGGTCATGCCGCCGCTGTCCAGCTTCGCCGCCGCCCGAAGCGTGAGCAGCTCGGCCGCGTCCAGTTCGGTGGCCATGTCCGCGAGTTGGAAACCGACGCCCTGGAACCTGCCGATCGGCTGACCGAACTGCTGCCGCTCGGCGGCCCAGCGGGTGGCCATCTCAAGCACCCGCCGCCCCCGGCCGACGCTGGTCGCCGCGACGCTGAGCCGACTGGCGCCCAGCCACTCGCCCATCAGCTCGAAGCCCTCGCCTTCCCCGCCGAGGCGCTGCCCGACCGGCACCCGGCAGTCGACGAAGGCGAGTTCGCACTGGTGGTAGCCGCGGTGCGACACGCACGCCGAGCCGCGCCGCACGGTGAGTCCGGGGGCGTCGAGGTCCACCAGGAACGCCGTGATCAGGTTCTTCGGGCCGCGCGAGGTCTGCTCGACACCGGTGGCGGCGAACAGCACCACGAAGTCGGAGGTGTCGGCGTGGCTGATGAAGTGCTTGGTCCCGTTGAGCACGTAGTCGTCGCCGTCGCGCACCGCTCGGGTGGTCATGGACCGCACGTCCGAACCGGCGCCCGGCTCGGTCATGGCCAGGCAGTCGTGCCGCTCGCCCCGGATCGCGGGTAGCAGGTAGCGCTCGCGCTGCGCGCCTTCACAGGCCCGCAGGATGTTGCTGGGCCGGGCCACCAGCATCTGCAGCGCGTAGCTGGTGCGGCCGAGTTCGCGTTCGGCCAGCGTGATGCCGGTGGCGTCCAGTCCGCCGCCGCCGAGTTCCGCTGGCATGTTGGCGGCGTAGAGACCGGCTTCGATGGCCTTGCTCCGGATCTGCTCGGCCAGTTCGGTCGGCACCTCGTCGAGGCGCTCGACCTCGTCCTCGTGCGGCTCCAGTTCGACGGCCACGAACTTGCGCACGGTGTCTACGATCATCCGCTGCTCGTCGGTGAGCTCAAAATCCACTGCGTGCTCCTCGGGGTTCAGCGTCGGATGCCCATCGGGCGGCCGATGACGTCGGGGACCGGCAGCACCGCGTGCGCTTGGTGGATGGCGGCCAGCCGGTGCCGCAGGTGGTGCGGCAGTTCGCTGGACCGGCCCCGCCGGGTGTCGACGTGCACCAGCAGTTGTTCGGCGGTGGCCAGCAGGGCCTCGGTTTCGCCGTGGTGCATTTCGTGGAAGATGTGCACCCGCTTGGCGTCGTGGTCGAGCAACCGCAGGCTCAGCGCCAGCGGCTCGCCTTCGGCGACCTCGCGCCGGTTGTGGATGTGGGTCTCCACTGTGTACAGCGAGTGCCCGTTTTCCCGGTACTGCTCGTCGATTCCGAGGTAGCGGAAGAACGCATCGGAGTTGTCGCCGAAGACCAGCAGGTAGCACGACTCGCTCAGGTGGCCGTTGTAGTCCACCCACCTCGGGCTGACCGTGGTCCGGTGCAACAGCAGCGGCGCGGGGATCTCCGCCGAGTCGTCCCACGGACGGTGTCCGCTGCCTTCGTACGGGGTGACCACTCTTTCCATACCGCCTCGCATGTGGCTCGCATTATGCGCCGAGTGTTCGCAATATGCGAAGCTAGGTTTCGCGGGCGGCAGCCGTCAAGCAACTCCGCCTGACCGGACCAGCGCGACCGCGCCACCCCCGGGGACCGAGCCACTCCGGCGGGTGGCACTAGGGTGGAGGGATGCGCGCCGAAGTGGCCCACACCCAGGATGAGCAGCACGAATCCCGGTCCCCGACCGGTCGCGTGCAGTCCCTGGACCGCGCCGTCGCGCTGCTCAACGCCGTCTCGGCGAGCGCCCCGGACGGCAGGCCGGTGGCGGAACTCGCGGCGGAGTGCGGGCTGAACCGGGCGACCGCGTGGCGGCTGCTGGCCACCCTGGAACACCACGGGCTGGTCGAACGCGACCCGCTGACCAACCGCTACTCGATCGGTTTCGCGATCAGCCGGATGGCCGCGACCGCGGGCGTGGACGGCCTGGTCCGCCGCGCGCACGAAGTGCTGGAGCGGCTCAGCAACGCCACCGGCGAGACCGCGAACCTGGCCGTCGCGCAGCGACTCGGTCTGACCTATGTGGACGAAGTGGTGCCGCCGGTGGTGCTCAGCGCCCGGTGGCTCGGTCGGCAGGTGCCGATGCACGCCACCTCGGCTGGCAAGGCCTTCCTCGCCTGGCTGCCGGAAGCGGAGGTCGAATCGATGCTCGCCAACCCGCTGCCGGAGTACACCGCGAGGACCCGCACCGACCGCGACGCCCTGCGCGCCGAACTGGCGGAGATCCGCCAGCAGGGCTACAGCGTCAGCGTCGGCGAACTGGAAACGCAGGTCTACGGCGTGGCCGCACCGGTGCTGGACGCCAGCCACCGCCCGTTCGCGATCGTCAGCATCTGGGGCCCGCGGGAGCGGATACCGGAGTCCCGCTTCGTCGAACTCGGCCCGCTCGCCCGCGAAGCCGCCGAGGAGATCGCCGCCGCGATGAGCTGACGCCGGAAGAAACGGGCCGCCAAGTGGCGAATCCGGTCGCTCGCGGTTCTCCCCCGGTTCATGCGCAGGCATCTTCGAACTTGGTACTGCGTCGTTAGGGTCGGGCCATGACCACCCAGCGGACCGGCGCGCGACAGCTGAACCCCATCGATGAGCTGGCCGAACTGTTCACCGGCGAAGGCGGCGGGGACTACCACGGCGAGGCCGTCACCATCGCCGCGCACATGCTGCAGGCCGGTGCCCGCGCGCAGGCCGCCGGGGCTTCGAACGCCCTGGTGGCCGCCGCGCTGCTGCACGACATCGGGCACTTCTCCGGCCTGATCCCGGATCGCGATCGGGTGGCGGGCGCCGACGACCACCACGACGACCGGGGCGCGGACTGGCTCGCGCGTTGGTTCGACGGTGCGGTCACCGAACCGGTGCGGCTGCACGTCGCGGCCAAGCGCTACCTGTGCGCGGTCGAGCCGGACTACTTCGCCAGGCTCTCCGCGAAGTCGGTGCACACCCTGAACCTGCAGGGCGGACCCATGAGCGAGCAGGAAGTGCGCGATTTCGAGGGCTCCCAGCACGCCGAAGCCGCCGTCGCGCTGCGCCGCTGGGACGAGGCGGCCAAGGACCCGCAGGCCCCGACGCCCGACTTCGAGCACTTCCGCCCGCTGCTGGAGTCGCTGGTCAGGCCGTAACAGGTCCCCACCGGTCACTGGATCGGCAGCAGCACGCCCCGCTCGGATTCCGGGCGGGGGCCCAGGATCCGGCGCTCGGCAGCGGTGATCGGGACGTCGTTGATGCTGGCCTCGCGCCGCCGCATCAGCCCGTCCTCGGCGAACTCCCACAGCTCGTTGCCGTAGCTGCGCCAGTACTGCCCGGCGGCGTCGTGGCACTCGTACTGGAAGCGCACCCCGATGCGGTTGCCGCGGAAGCCCCACAGTTCCTTGCGGAGTGCGTAATCCAGCTCGCGCGACCACTTCTCGCGCAGGAACGCCACGATCTCGTCCCGGCCGGTGACGAACCGGTCGCGATTGCGCCATGCGGAGTCCGTTGTGTACGCCAGCGCGACGCGCTCGGGATCGCAGGTGTTCCAGGCATCTTCGGCCGCCTGCACCTTCTGGGCGGCGGTCTGCTCGTCGAACGGCGGGAACGGCGGACGGGACATCTCGGGACTCCTCACAGGTGGAGAACGGTCGTTCTCCACCTGTCCGATAAGATAGACAACGATCGTTCTCCCGACAACCCGTGGAGTTTGCGTGCAGCGCGACGAGGCCGAGTCGAAGCTGCTGGACGCCGCCGAAGCCCTGTTCTACGACCGCGGCATCCAGGCCGTCGGCATGGCCGAACTGCGCACCACTTCCGGGGTGTCGCTCAAACGCCTCTACCAGTGCTTCGCCTCCAAGGACGAACTCGTCGAGGCCTACCTGCGCCGCCGCGACGGGCGCTGGCGCACCGCACTGTCCACATACGTCGCTGGGCAGCGCGGCAGCCCCGAACGAGCGGTGTTGGCGGTCTTCGACTGGCTGCACGACTGGTTCAGCGAACCGGACTTCCGCGGCTGCGCCTTCCTCAACTCCTTCGGCGAGCTCGGCGACAGCTCGCCGGGGATCGCCCGGGCGGTTCGGGACCACAAGGACGAAGTGCACCGCTACCTGCGGAAACTGGTCGACGACCTGAACGTGGCAAACCCCGGCGACCTCGCCGAGCAGCTGCTCATCCTGGTCGACGGCGCGACCGCCACCGCCGCGATCAACGGTGACCCCGGCCCGGCCCGCACCGCTCGGGCCGCCGCCGTGGCGTTGATCACGGCTGCCTCACGATGTACTTGACCGTCTTGCCCCAATTGAGCCCACGCACAATCCTGTCCTCAAGATGCGCCGGATGTGGCGCGAGCGGGCCAGCCGACCTGCTGGGGCACCAGGGTGAGGAGGCCACCCATGACAATTATGCGTGTCAAATCTGTCGAACAGTCCATTCGCGACGCGGAAGCTCCGGAGTTCCGGTTGCGCCGCGTTTTGCGGGCAGTGGACCTGCTGGGGATCGGCATCGGCGCGATCATCGGCACCGGCATTTTCGTGCTCACCGGCGTTGCCGCGGCCACTGATGCCGGGCCCGGTATCAGCATTTCGTTCGTCATTTCCGGCATCGCCTGCGGTCTGGCCGCGCTGTGCTACGCCGAGTTCGCCTCGGTGGTGCCGGTCGCCGGATCCGCGTACACCTTCTCGTACGCATCAATGGGTGAATTCCTGGCCTGGATCATCGGCTGGGACCTGATGCTGGAGTTCGTCATCGGCGCCTCGACGGTGTCGGTGGGTTGGTCGCAGTACCTGGTCGAAGCGCTCGATTCCATCGGGATCGCAGTGCCCGACGCACTGACCGCGGCACCCGGCGCAGGTGGTGTGATGAACCTGCCCGCCGCGGTCATCGCGCTGGTGCTGACCGGGGTGCTGGTGGTCGGCATCCGGCTCAGCGCCGCGGTGACCAACGTGATCGTGGCGATCAAGCTCCTGGTGGTGCTGTTCTTCATCATCTTCGGCGCGTTCTTCATCAAGGCCGCCAACTGGAGCCCGTTCATCCCGCCGCACCAGCCCGCGGAGCCCGGGGCGGCTGGCTCGATGCTGGAGCAGCCGCTGGTGAACGCCATCTTCGGCAACGTCGGATCGTTCGGGCTCAGCGGCCTGGTGGCCGGTGCGGCGCTGGTGTTCTTCGCCTACATCGGCTTCGACATCGTCGCCAGCGGTGCGGAGGAGACCCGCAAACCGCAGCGCGACATGCCGATCGGCATCCTCGGTTCGCTGGCCATCTGCTCGGTCCTGTACGTGCTGGTGTCGCTGGTGATGACCGGCATCGTCAAGTACGACCAGCTGGACACCGCGGCGCCGATGGCCACCGCGTTCCAGGCGATCGGCGCGCCGTGGGCGGTCGGTCTGGTCTCGCTGGGCGCCATCGCCGGTCTGACCACGGTGATCCTCATCCTGATGCTGGGCCAGGCCCGGGTCGGCTTCGCGATGAGCCGGGACGGGCTGCTGCCGGTGTGGTTCGCCAAGGTGCACCCGAAGTACCGCACGCCGTACCGGATCACGCTGATCACCGGGGTCGTGGTGGCGATCATCGCCTCGCTGACCCCGATCGACGTGCTCGCTGAGATGACCAACATCGGCACCCTGTTCGCGTTCGTGCTGGTGTCCATCGGTGTCCTGGTGCTGCGCCGGACCCGGCCGGACCTGCCGCGGGCCTTCAAGGTGCCGTGGGTGCCGGTGGTCCCGATCCTGGCGGCGGTCGCCTGCTTCTACCTGATGCTCAACCTGGAGGGCTGGACCTGGATCCGGTTCGGCATCTGGATGTTGCTCGGCCTGGTCGTCTACTTCGTCTACAGCCAGCACCGCAGTCGGCTCGGCAAGGGCGAGACCATCGAAGAGGCCGCCGAAGAAGTCTGACCCGGCCAATCGAACAGAGCTCCCCGGCACCCGCGAACGGGCGCCGGGGAGCTCTGCTTGGGAGCCCCTCTTTGGTCTTGTTCTTGAAGCGGCGTAGCCGCTTAGCCCACCTGAGCAACTCGCGCCGCCGCGGGTTCTCAGACTCTGCCCACTGGCGTTCTCTGGGAGGACAGCCTCGACGTGGTGTATCGGCATACATGATGTCGGGGACCCCGGACCGAGATCGCCCGGGGTGCGGGGTGTCCCCGCACAGGCACTGCCTGAGTGCCTGTTTTTGAGGTGGTCGTGTCGGGCCGTCCGCCTCGGGTGAGGTGGGCGATTTCGCGCGAAATCCCCGTCTCCCATGCGGGGCGGGTGGCGATTCCGCGCGAAATCGCCAGGTCTGCCACCCGCACCGCCACGCAAAACGAGTAGAGACTGTCTACAACCTCAACCGAGCCGTTCGTCGAGGTAGCACCAGGTCCAGGACTCGCCTGGTTCGAAGGAGCGGATGACCGGGTGGTTGGTCTGCCGGAAGTGCGCGGTGGCGTGCCGGTTCGGGCTGGAGTCGCAGCACCCCACGTGTCCGCACTGCGTGCACATCCGCAGGTGCGCCCACACGTCCTCGCCCGCCGCGAGGCAGTCTTCGCAGCCGTCTTCGCTGCTGGGTGTCGGCTCGCGAGCGGCCGCCGCGAGCAGGTGCGCACAGCTACTGGACATCGGAACCTCCTGGTGGCGAGCGCGGTATCAGCGGCTCGAACGACAATGTCGTGTCGAACGTAGTCACTGGTCGCGGCCTTCGCAGCGACGCCCGGTACGGGAGAGGAAATGCACGAGTTACCCGAACTGATGGCCCTGCTCGTCGGGGCGCTCGCCGTCACCGCCGTCGCCCGGCGGGCGGGCCTTTCCGAGCCGTTGGCGCTCGTCGTGGTGGGCCTGGCGGTGTCGGCCATTCCCGGCGTGCCGGACTACGCGATCGATCCGAACGTGGTGCTGCTGCTGATCCTGCCGCCGCTGCTGTACTCCGCGGCCTTGAACAGCTCCACCATCGGCATCCGCGCCAACCTGCGACCGATCGGATTGCTCGCGTTCGGGTTGGTGCTGTTCAGCACGGTGGTCGCCGGGGTCATCGCGTGGTGGTTGGTGCCGGGCATGCCGCTGAGCGTGGCGCTGGTGCTCGGCGCGGTCATCGCGCCACCGGACGCGGTCGCGGCGACCTCGATCGGCCGTCGGCTGGGACTGCCGCGCAAGATCATGACTGTGCTCAGCGGGGAGAGCCTGGTCAACGACGCCGCCGCGCTGACCGCCTTCCGGGTGGCCGTCGCCGCGGTGATCGGCACCGGCTACTCGCTGCTGGCCGGGGTGGGCATGTTCCTGCTGGCCACGGTGGGCGGCGTGGCGATCGGCTACGCCTTCGGCTGGATCGTGCACCGGTTTCGGCGGCTGCTGCGCGACGACATGCTGGAGAGCGCCGTCGGACTGGTCGTGCCGTTCTTGGCCTACCTGGTCGCCGAGGAGGCGCACACCTCCGGGGTGCTGGCCGTCGTGGTGGCCGGTCTCTACCTGGGGCATCACGCGCCCTCGGGCAGCGCGGCGACCCGCCTGCAGGACCGGGCGGTGTGGAGCGCCGCCGACACCCTGCTGGAAGCGGTCGTGTTCGCGTTGATCGGCCTGCAGTTGAGCAGCGTCGCGGCGAGCGTGTCGACCGACTTCGGGCCGCTGCTGATCGCCGGGGCGGCGCTCACCGCGGGCCTGGTGCTGGCCCGCGGCGCGTGGGTCTTCCTGGTGATGTACCTGCCGGAACTGCTCAGGCGCCGCAGTCCCAACTGGCAGCACAAGGTGATCGTGTCGTGGGCGGGGATGCGCGGGGTGGTGTCGCTGGCCGCCGCATCGGCGATCCCGACCGCCACGCTGGCCGGTGCGCCGTTCCCGCACCGCGACGAGGTGCTGTTCCTGACGTTCTTCGTGACGCTGGCGACGCTGCTGCTGCACGGCACCACGCTGCCCTGGCTGATCGGCGCCCTGGGCGTCCGGGGCAGCGAGGACTACACCGACGCGCTCGCCGAAGCGGAAGCCCAGCACAACGCCGCCCGAGCCGCGCGGGAACGGCTCGACGAGCTCACCTCGGAATCCGAGCCGCCCGGCGACATCGTGCAGCGGCTGCGCCGCTCGGCGGAGCAGCGCAGCAACCGGGCTTGGGAGCGACTGGGCCGGTCGGCGGACGAGCTCGGCGAGAGCCCGACCGAGGCCTACCGCCGCCTTCGGGGCGAGATGCTCGCCGCCGAGCGCGCGGTGTTCATCCAGTTCCGCGACAACCGCCGCATCGACGACGAGGTGCTGCGCCGCGTCATGCACCAACTCGATCTGGAGGAACTCTGGCTCTCCCGCGACTGAAACGCCGTTCGGGTGAACGGTGAGGGGCACCCGTGACCAAGTTACTTGGTCACGGGTGCCCCTCACCCCGTCCTCATCGTTGTGAACGCGCGGGAAGTTCAGCTAGGCGAGGAAGCCGAGTTGGGATGAGAGTTCTTTGGCGGCTACGCGCATCGCGCCCACCACGTCGCGCATGCGTTTGCGGGAGAAGCGGTACGACGGGCCCGAGGCGCTGAGCGCCGCGATCACGTCGCCCTCGTGGTTGTGCACCGCGACGGCCGCGGCGTTGAGCCCGAGTTCGAGTTCCTCGTAGCTGGTCGCGTATCCGTCGCGGACGATCAGCTCGAAGTCCTTGCGCAACTGGCCCGCATTGGTGACAGTTCGAGTCGTGTACCGCTCCAGCTGCCGGACCAGCAACTCGTCCTGGTCATCCGGCGGTGCGTGCGCCAGCAGCACCTTGCCGCTGGACGTCGCGTGCAGCGGGGTGCGCTGCCCGACCCAGTTGTGCGCCGTGACGGCCGCGGTGCCCCGGGCCTGGCTGATGTTGATGGCGACGTCGTTGTCCCGGATCGCGATGTTGACCGTCTCGCCCAGGTCCAAGGCCAGCTGCTCGCAGAACGGTCGGCCCAGTCGAGGCAGGTCCATCCGCTCGGTCGCCGCCCCGGCAAGCCGCACGATGCCGAAGCCGATCGCGTACTTGCCGCGTTCGCCCAGCTGCTCCACCAGACCTCGTGATTCCAGCACGCTGACCAGCCGGGAGGCCGTCGACTTGTGTACTCCCAGCTCCCCGGCGATCTCGGTGATGCCGGCTTCTCCGTTGCGCGCCAGCAGTTCCAAGACGGTCACAGCCCGATCAACGGACTGCACCAGAGCGCCAGAGCTCCTTCCGCGTGATTCAGCTGCGCTACCCACCGGTCAACCGTATCCGTTCGAGGTGCACATACCGGAACCATCCGTTATCCCTCTTGACGTTGTCGCAACAAAAGGGTCAGATTTGTTGCACATACTACGCGCTGTTCCTCATTGTGCAACGGAGGTCGGCTTGTTGTCATTTACGGGAGCTGCGGCGCCCGCCGTGATCGAAGTATGAACACGGTTGCCGTCGTCGGCTCCTCGGTGGCCGGCTGGCGGGCGGCGCAGGAACTGCGCGAACAGGGCTTCGACGGGCGGCTGGTGATCATCGGCGCGGAACCGCACCGGCCCTACGACCGGCCGCCGCTGTCCAAGGAGTTCCTGGCCGGCACGCTGCAACCGGAAGATCTCGCGCTGGGCAGCGAGCAGGAAGAGGCCGACCTCGCCGCCGAGTGGCGGCTGGGCACCGCCGCGGTCCGGCTGGACGCCCGGCGCGGGGCGGTCGTGCTCGCCGATGGCAGCGAGGTCCGCGCCGACGGCGTCGTGCTGGCCACCGGGTCGGTGCGGCTGAGCCTGCCGGGCTGCGGGGAATCGCCTGGTAGCCACCGGCTGCGGACCGTCGACGACGCGCTCGCGCTGCGCGGCGACATCCGCGCCGGGGCTCGCGTGGTGGTCGTCGGCGGCGGGCTGATCGGCACCGAGATCGCCTCCACCTGCCGGTCGCTGGGCGCCGCGGTCACCCTGGTCGACGCCCAGCACCTGCCGTTGGCGCGGACCCTGGGCATCGAGTTGGCGCCGCTGTGCTTCGCGCAGCACGAGGACCACGGGGTGCGGGTGCGCTGCGGTACGCCCGCCACACGGGTGCTCGCCGACGACCGGGTCACCGGCGTGGAACTCGCCGACGGGCGGGTGATCCCGGCCGATGCGGTGGTCGTCGAGGTCGGCGCGGAGCCCGCCACGCGTTGGCTGCGCGGCTCCGGGTTGAAGCTGCGCGACGGCGTGGTCACTGACTCCGGGTGCGTCACGGCGCTGCCGAACGTGGTGGCGGTCGGCGACATCGCCCGGTACCAGCCGGTGCACCGGCCGCACACGGTGCGCAGCGACTACTGGTCGACCGCGATGAACCAGCCCCCGGTCGCGGTGCGCAACCTGCTCGCCGGGCGGACCGTGGCCGCCTACACCGGAGTGCCGCACTTCTGGTCGCGGCAGTACGGTTCGACGCTGCAGTTCGCCGGGTACGCGGGGCCGAAGGACAAGATCACCATCGTGGACGGTTCGCTGAAGGCGCGCCGGTTCGTCGCGACCTACCAGCGCGGCGGCCGAACGATAGCGGTCTTCGCCATGAACAGCCCCAAGCAGTTCGCCGCGCACCGCCGCCGCCTCAGCACCACGCTGTCACCCCCGACCCCAATCCCCTCCCACTCGGGTAGGTGATGAGTGAAGGGCACCTTTGACCGACTATGCCGGTCAAAGGTGCCCCTCACCTGTTCAACAATCTTCGTGGGTGGCGTCGAGGAGTAGGTCTGCCAGGTAGTTGGCGAAGGAGTCGCGGACGAGGATCCGGTAGGTGGGTTCTGGGGTCAGCTGCCAGAGGATGGCTTGGGTTCGGCCGAGCATGGTTTGGGCGCAGTGGCCTGGGGTGAAGGCTCTGGGGTGCAGGTCCAGGGAGCAGATCTTCTCCAGGGCCGCTCGGGCCATCGGGCCGGACAGGCGCAGCGTGGTGCGGTTCGCCGAAACGTCCACCGTGGATCCGAGTGAGTCCGACATGGCGGTGCGCACCGATGCGATGAGCTGATCGGCGTGGCCGTCGGGGGCCACCAACAGCCACTCGTCCGGGCCGAGCCACAGCGCCGCACCGTGCTCGTCGCCCGACACCAGGTTCGGTTCGTGGTGCGGCAGCGCCAGGTCCAGCGCGTGCTCGATCCTGGCCACCGCCGGGCTTCCCGCGTGCACCCGCAGGTTGACCTGGGTCAGGAACGGTTCCTCGGCCAGTCGGACACCACGCGGCCCGTCGGTGCTGCGCGCGGCGAGCTCCGCCGCGCGGTCGGCCAGCGGACTGCGACGCAGCGGCAGGGTGCCGATCCGGGGATCGGCGGGACTAGCGACCGTCACGGCGGGCTCCTTCCTCGTCGTAGAACACCGGCTTGGTCACCTCGACCGGGATCGACCGGCCGTCGACCGGCACGTGCAGCACCTCGCCGATGCGCCGCTGACCGCCGCGGACCAGGGCCATCGCGAAGGTCCGGTCCAGGATCGCGCTGCGGTAGCTGGAGGTGACGTGCCCGAGCATCGGCACCGGCGGCTCCAACGGCATCGCGGGGCCAATCGGATCGGGGGGTTCGACCAGGTGCGCACCCTCCGGCAGCAGTTCCGCCGGATCCACCGGCAGCAGCCCGACCAGTTGCTTGCGGTCCTCGCGCGCGGTGTCGGGCCGGGTGAACGAACGCTTGCCGATGAAGTCCTTGCGCTTGGACACCACCCAGTCCATGCCCAGGTCGTGCGGCGTCACGGTCCCGTCGGTGTCCTGCCCGACGATCACGAAGCCCTTCTCGGCCCGCAGCACGTGCATGGTCTCGGTGCCGTAGGGCGTGATGCCGAAGTCCTGGCCCGCCTCGTGCACCGCCTCCCACACCGCCAGGCCGTACCAGGCGGCCACGTTGATCTCGAAGGCCAGCTCGCCGGAGAACGAGATCCGGCAGATCCGGGCCGGGATCCCGTTGCCCAGCACGGTTTCCCGGAACTCCATGAACCCGAACGCCGCCGCCGAGACGTCCAGGTCCGGCGCCAGGCGGGCCAGCACCTCCCGGGCGTCCGGCCCGACCACCGCCACCGTGGCCCACTGCTCGGTCACCGAGGTGCAGTGCACCGCCAGGTGCGGCCACTCGGTCTGCAGCCACTCCTCCAGCCAGTCCAGCACCGCAGCGGCGTTGCCGGTCGTGGTGCTCATCAGGTAGCGGTCCTCGGCCAGCCGCATCGACACGCCGTCGTCGAAGACCATCCCGTCCGCGGTGCACAGCACGCCGTAGCGGGCCTTGCCGACCGGGAGCTTGGCGAAGGCGTTGGTGTAGATCCGGTTCAGGAACTCCGGCGCGTCCGGCCCGACGATCTCGATCTTGCCGAGCGTCGTCACGTCCATCATGGCCACCCCGGTGCGCGCCGCCAGGCATTCCCGCCGCACCGCGGCCGCCATGTCCTCACCGGGACGCGGGTAGAACCAGGGCCGCTTCCACTGGCCGACGTTCTCGAACTCGGCGCCGTGCGCCACGTGCCAGGAGTGCATCGGGGTGGTGCGCACCGGGTCGTGCAGCCTGCCCCGATCACGTCCCGCCAGCAGCGCGAACGACACCGGCGTGTAGGGCGGCCGGAACGTCGTGCTGCCCACCTCGCCCGGCGATTCGGCCAGCAGTACATCGGCGATGACGCCGATGGCGTTCACCGCGGACGTCTTGCCCTGGTCGCTGCCGGTGCCGATGGTGGTGTAGCGCTTGACGTGCTCGACCGAACGCAGCCCGGCACCGACCGCGCGCCAGACGTCGGCGACCGTGGAATCCCGTTGCAGGTCGACGAAATGGTCCGTCCACTGTGCTGGGTCACCGGACTCCCCCGGCACCAGCCACAGCGGACGGGGCTGCGCGACGGGCCGGTCACCGGTCACCGGCGGAACCGGTGGCGCGGCCACCCGGAAGCCGCTGGCGGTCGCCGCCTCGGCCCCGGCGGACAGACCCTGGGCGAGGCAACCGGCGAGGTCGTAGGTGCCGCGCGCGGCCCCGATCACCCTGGGCAGCCCGGCTTTCTGCACCGGCACGAACCCGGCCACCAACTGGTCCCAGCGCAGCGTGCCGCCCGCCTGGCCGAACAGGTGCACAGCGGGGCTCCAGCCGCCGCAGACCGCGAGCAGATCGCACCCGAGGTCCACCGGAGTCCCGGCGAGCAGCCCCTCGTCGTCGATCGCGGCGATCCGCGCGGCAGCGATCCGCAGGTCCCCGGTGGTGTCGAGGACGGCCGAACCGGTCAACACCTGCGCGCCCAGCGAACGGGCCTGCTCGACGAGTCGCCGCGGCGGTTGCGGCCGGGTGTCGACGACCGCGCGCACCCGCGCGCCCGCGGCGGCCAGGTCGAACGCGGTCAGGTAGGCGCTGTCGGACGTGGTCACCACGACCGCTTCCCGACCCGGCAGCACGGCGAACCGCTTGAGGTAGCTGCGCACCGCCGAGGCGAGCATGATGCCCGGCCGGTCGTTGTTCGCGAAGACCATCGGCCGCTCGTGCGCGCCGGTGGCCAGCACCACGCGCTGGGCCCGCACGTGCCACAGCCGCTGGCGGTTGTGGCGGCGCTCGGCGATGAGCAGGTAGTTGTGGTCGTAGTGGCCCACCGCGGTGGCGCGGGTGAGCACCCGAACCTCCGGGAGGTCGACGAATTCCCGGACCGCGCGGGAGATCCACTCGTCCGCCGTCCGGCCGTCGATGCGCTCGCCGCCGTCCAGCAGCGACCCGCCGAGTTCGCGGCCCTGCTCGACCAGCAGCACCCGCGCGCCGCTGCGCCCGGCTGCCAGCGCCGCCGCGATCCCGGCTGGCCCGGCGCCGACCACGACGACGTCGGCGTGCACGTACTTCTTGTCGTAGACCGTGGGGTCGGGGGCGTTGCTGAGCCATCCGATGCCGGAGAGGCTCGCCACCTGCAACCCGTCGTGGAGCTCCAACTGCGTCGCGGGCACCAGCGGCTCCGGACCACCGCTTAGCACCTGCACCAACGCGTTCGGCTCGGTGCAGTCGGCCGTGACGATGCCGCGCGGCCGGTCGCGGTAGATCGAAGGCCCGACCTCCATCCGGTCGCTGGCCAGCAGCGCCGACGCGAGCGTGTCGCCGGGATGGCCGGTGAGCTGGATGCCGTCGAAGGTGAACCACAGCGTGCGGGTGCGGTCGATGCGACCGCCCGTCCCGAGGCGTGTCATGGCTGGTCAGTACCGCCTCTCCGCGATTCACAGTGGTGGTTGCGTGCAGCACGAATCTCCCGTTTCGGGGTTTCGCGTGGCTGGTTTGCGTCACGTTCCCCTGAGGTGCGGTTCGGGAGGACTGAGGTTGACGCAAGGGGTGTCATGGCGCCACCTTTCCGGCTGTTTCCGGGTACATCTCGTTGGTCGCGGTGTCGCGGACGACGTTGAACCAGCGGCGGCAACCCGCGGTGTGCGTCCAGCGCTCGTGGAACAACCCGCGCGGGTTGTCGCGCACGAACAGGTACTCCGACCAGGCGGCGTCGTCGATGTCGGCAGGGCTGTCGGGGTAGTCGACGTGGGCCTGACCGCCGTAGTGAAACTCGGTCTCGTCCCGATCCCCGCACCAGGGGCAGCGAATCAGCAGCATTGCGGGCTCCGTTCTCCCGTCGACTTCTTTGCGGGCATACCCGAGTTGGGGCCGTAGAACTGCCGATTTCGCGCGAAATCGCCACTCGTTCCCCACGGGAGGCGACGATTTCGCGCGAAATCGCCCACCCCCGCCGGGCGAGCCCCCAGCCACTTCGAAGGCCGGCTCCGAGATTCCGCCACCCGTACCGCTACGCAAGCCATAACAGTCCTTCAGTGGGCGACGGCGGCGGCGCCGTGTTCGTCGATCAGGGCGCCGGTGGTGAACCTTTCGAGTCCGTAGCGAACGTTGAGCGGATGCGGCCGACCGGTGGCGATGGTGTGCGCGTAGACCCAGCCCACGCCGGGGGTGGCCTTGAAACCGCCGGTTCCCCAGCCGCAGTTGAGGAACAGGTTCTCGACCGGGGTGGGCCCGATGATCGGCGAGGCGTCCGGCGTGACGTCCACGGTCCCCGCCCAGGTCCGGATCACGTGCGCCCGCGCGAAGATCGGGAACAGCTCCAGCGCCGCGGCCATCTGGCGCTCGATCACGTGCACCGAGCCGCGCTGGCCGTAGCCGTTGTAGGAGTCGATGCCCGCGCCGAGCACCAGCTCGCCCTTGTGCGCCTGGCTGCAGTAGACGTGCACGTGGTTGGACATCACCACGCACGGGTGGATGGGTTCGAGCAGTTCCGACACCAGGGCCTGCAGCGGGTGGCTCTGCAACGGCAGCCGCAGCCCGAGCGTGTCGGTCAGCAGCGTCGTCCGCCCGGCCGCCGCGAGCGCGACTCGGCCCGCGCCGATCGGGCCGCGCGAGGTCTGCACCCCGGTCACCCGGTCGCCGTCGGTCTGGAACCCGGTCACCTCGCAGCCCTGGATGAGGTCCACGCCCATTTCGTCGGCCTTGCGGGCGAACGCCCACGCAACGTGGTCGTGCTTGGCGATCCCGCCGCGACGCTGCAACGTCGCGCCCAGCACCGGGTACCGGATGTCCTGGGAGAGGTTCAGGATCGGGCACAGCTCGGCGATCTCGGCGGGCCGCACCCATTCCGCGTCGACCCCGTTGAGCTGGTTGGCGAACACCCGGCGCCGGGAGTCGCGGACCTCCTGCTCGGTGTGCGCGAGGTTGAGCACGCCGCGCTGGCTGAACAGGAAGTCGTACTCCAGCTCGGCGGGCAGCTGCTCCCACAGGTTCAGGGCGTGGTTGTACAGCGCCGCGCTCTCGTCGAAGAGGTAGTTGGAGCGGATGATCGTGGTGTTGCGAGCCATGTTGCCACCGGCCAGCCAGCCGCGTTCGAGCACCGCGACATCGCGGATGCCGTGATTGCGCGCCAGGTAGTAGGCCGTCGCCAGACCGTGGCCGCCGGAGCCGACGATCACCACCTCGTAGTGCCGCTTCGGCTCCGGGTTGCGCCACAGCCTGGGCGGCGGCTCGGGCAGGACAGGACGTGTCAAGACCACGGCTACCTCCAGGACGACCAGGGAACATCTAGAAGTAGAAGTTGAACGACAACTGATATATCAGTCTTTCGGGTAGGCTACGAGACGTGTCCGCAGCCGTCAATTCCCGTTCCGGCGACAACCTGTCGCAGGCCGAGCGCGCGTACCTGACGTTGCGCGACCTGATCCTGACCCTGCGGCTGCCGCCCGGCTCGCCGGTGCAGGAGGAGCCGCTGACCACCGAACTCGGCATCGGACGCACCCCGTTCCGGGAAGCCGTCAAGCGCCTGGAGGCCGAGTCGCTGGTGGCGATCTACCCACGCCGCGGCAGCTTCGTCACCGAGGTCAACATCACCGACCACGCGCTGATCGCCGACGTCCGCCGCCGCCTGGAGGGCCACGCCGCGCGCCGGGCCGCCGAACGCGCCACCGACGCCGAACGGTCCGAACTGGACGAACTGCGGGTACTGGCCGAAAACCTCGGCGGCGAGCAGCCGGTGATCATGGACGTCGACTCGCGGGTGCACCGCACCATCTACCGCTGCACCCACAACCGCTACCTCGAAGGCACTCTCGGCCAGTACTACAACCTGGCGCTGCGGATCTGGCACCTGTTCTTCGACCGGTTGCCGGACGTCTCCGAACACGTCGGGGAGCACAGCGAACTGCTCAAGGCGGTCATCGCCGCCGACGCCGACCGCGCGGACCGCATCGCGGTCGCCCACGTCGACCACTTCGAGCAGGCCATCCGCCAACTGATCTGATCCGCTGCCCGCCCGAGAGCGCCGCGCCCGCGAGCGGCAGAGCCCGTGGCTGTTCGCAGATCAGGCCGCATTCCCTTAGCCCATAACGGGATCCGCCTTGATCCATTCGGCGGGTCGCTGCCGCCCGGAGGCCACGGTGCGTGGCCTCCGACCCGATCCGCGACCCGGTAGATCGACGTTCAAAATGACTCGCCCGTGTCCTTGACGCGGCCCATGGTCAAAGCGCACTGTTGCGTTTAACGCAGGGAGTTGTCGTAGACGCAACAGGGCGGCAGCGATGGATTCGAGCGCTGAAATCCTCCTTGTCGGGGCGGGCATCGTGGGGTGCAGCACCGCTTACCACCTCGCGCGCCGGGGCATCACCGACGTCCTCGTCGTCGAGCAGGGGCCGCTGTTCGCCACCGGCGGCTCCAGTTCCCATGCGCCGGGCCTGGTTTTCCAGACCAACCCGTCGGAGACGATGAGCCGCCTCGCCGCCCGCACGGTGCGCTGCTACGCCGGGCTGGAACTCGACGGCCGCCCCTGCTTCCACCAGGTCGGCGGGATCGAGGTCGCCGCGACATCGCAGCGCTGGGCGGACCTGGAGCGCAAGCTCGGGTTGGCGACCGCGTGGGGCATCCAGGGCGAGCTGCTCGATCCGCGGCAGATGCACGAGCGCATCCCGCAGATCGATCCGGCGCGCATCCACGGTGGCCTGCACGTGCCCACCGACGGGATCGCCAAACCGGTCCGCGCCGCCGAAGCGATGGCCCGCGAAGCGCGGCGGCTCGGCGTGCGATTCGCCGGTAACACCGAGGTGATCGGGTTCGACGTGCAGGACGGACGGATCCGCGCGGTGCGCACCTCCGGTGGCGACGTGGCGGTGCGGACCGTGCTGTGCTGTGCGGGGATCTGGGGCCCGAAGATCGGTCGGCTGGCCGGGGTTTCCATCCCGGTGCAGCCGCTGGCGCACCAGTACGCGGTGACCAGCCCGGTGCCCGGCCTGCCGCCGGGCACCGACGAGGTGGACCAGCCGATCCTGCGGCACCAGGACAGCTCCATGTACTTCCGGCAGATCCACGACCGCTACGGCATCGGCTCCTACCAGCACCGCGCGATTCCGGTGAACAGCAACGACCTGCAGCCCACCGCCGCACCCGGCGCGGGCGCGGAGGCACCGTCGGAGGGCGGCGGCTGGAAGGGCATGGCGTCGGTGCACCCGTTCACCCCGGAGGACTTCGCCAAGCCGTGGGCCGACGCCCGCGAACTGCTGCCGGTGTTGCGGCGCACCGAGATCGCCGAAGGCATGAACGGCCTGTTCCTGTTCACCGCGGACGGCATGCCGGTGCTCGGACCGTCCAACGAGATCGAGAACTTCTTCGTCGCCGAGGCGGTGTGGATCACCCACGCCGCCGGGGTCGGCCGCGCGATGGCGCAGTGGCTGACCGGCGAAACGCCCGACATCGACCTTCGGCAGGCCGATATCCGCCGCTTCGAGGACTTCGCGCACAGTCCGTCCTATGTGGCCGAGCGCGGTGCGCAGAGCTTCCGCGAGGTCTACGACATCATCCACCCGCAGCAGCCGCCGGAGCACCCGCGCCCGCTGCGCACCAGCCCGTTCCACGACCGCCAGCGCGACCTGGGCGCGGTGTTCCTGGAGGCGAACGGCTGGGAGCGACCGCACTGGTATGAGAGCAATAAGTCCCTGGTCGACGGCCGGGACATCGTCGAGCCTGGGCTCTGGGCAGGGCGCTACTGGTCCCCGATCGTCGGCGCCGAACACCAGGCCACCCGCGAGCGAGTTGCGATGTATGACATGACTTCCCTTCCTCGGGCGGAAGTCCGCGGGCGAGGCGCGCTCGACCTGCTGCAACGGCTGACCACCAACCAGCTCGACCGCCCACCCGGCTACGTCACCTACACGCTGATGCTGGACCGCACCGGCGGCATCCGGGCCGACATCACGGTGGCCCGGCTGGACCGGGACACCTTCCAGGTCGGTTGCAACGGGCCGCGCGACATCGCCTGGCTGCGGCGGCACGCCGACGAGACCGCGCAGGTCCGCGACATCACCGGCGGCACCTGCTGCATCGGTCTCTGGGGTCCGCGAGCCCGTGACGTGCTCGCCGCGCTGGCCGACCGGGACGTCTCGGCCGAGGCATTCCGGTTCTTCCGGGCCAAGCGACTGTTCGTCGGCGAGGTGCCGGTGCTGGCGCTGCGGTTGTCCTATGTGGGCGAGCTGGGCTGGGAGCTCTACACCTCCGCCGAGTTCGGCCGACGGCTGTGGGACCTGCTGGCCGCCGCCGGTGCCGAGCACGGCATCTTCCCCGGCGGCCGGGGTGCGTTCAACGGCCTGCGCCTGGAGAAGGGCTACCGCGCCTGGGGCGCGGACATGTGGAGCCTGCACGATCCCGACGAGGCGGGCCTCGCCTTCGCCGTCAAGGCGGACAAGGGCGAGTTCATCGGGCGAGACGCGTTGCTGCGGCGCCGGGAGCGGGCACCGCAGCGGCGGTTGTGCTGTCTGACGATCGACGACGGCACTGTGTTGATGGGATCCGAGCCGGTGTTCGCCGATGGATCCGGTGGTGGGGCAGTCGGTTTCACCACGAGCGCCGGTTACGGCTACAGCGTCGGAGCGAGCCTCGCCTACGCGTGGCTACCGGCCGACTGCTCCGGTGCGGGCACCCCGGTGCGGGTGTCCTACTTCGACCAGCGACATCCGGCCACGGTCGTCGCTGATCCCGTGTTCGACCCCGAGATGACCCGAATGCGCCGCTGATCGGCGCATTCCCCCTACCAGATCTGCAAACCGCCCGGCCGTGGCGATCGGCCAGTGGTGTGGGTATCGCCTACCCACATCCCGCTACTCGGACCCATTAGGAGCAAGCCATGAGCATTAACCCGAACCCCGGTGTCCTGCTCTACCCGCGCATCCGGAAGTCGCCGTTCTTCTACGCCTCGCGGCGGCACGGCGTCGGCCTTTACAGCGTCTACAACCACACCTACCACGCCCGCCACTACGGCGACCCGATCGGCGAGTACTGGGCGTTGTTGGAAGGCGTGACGCTGTGGGACGTCGGCGTCGAGCGGCAGGTGGAGATCACCGGACCCGACGCGTTCGAGTTCACCAACATGCTCGTGCCCCGAGACCTCACCAAGTGCAAGGTCGGGCAGTGCAAGTACGTGTTCGTCACCGCCGAGGACGGCGGCATCATCAACGACCCGGTGCTGCTGCGGCTCGGCGAGAACCACTTCTGGCTGTCGCTGGCCGACAGCGACGTGCTGCTGTGGGCGAAGGGCCTGGCGCACAACCTCGGGATGGACGTGCGGATCCGCGAGCCCGACGTGGCCCCGGTGCAGGTCCAGGGACCGAAGTCGCGGGATGTGCTGGTGGATCTCTTCGGTGAGTCCATTTTGGACGTTCCGTACTACTACGCCGTGGACCGGGAGCTCGACGGCATGCAGGTGGTGGTGTCGCGCACCGGCTACACCGCCGAACTCGGCTACGAGATCTACCTGCACAACGCCAGCCGGGACGGCGTCAAGCTGTGGGACACCATCTGGGAGGCCGGGCGGCCGCACGACCTGTCGGTGATCGGACCCTGCCACATCCGCCGCATCGAGGCCGGAATCCTCTCGTGGGGCTGCGACATCACCTACGACACCAATCCGTTCGAGGTGGGCTACGGCTTCGAGAAGACCTGGATGGTCGACCTCGACCAGGAGGCCGACTTCATCGGCAAGGACGCGCTGTGCCGGATCAAGAACGAGGGCATCTCCCGCAAGCTGGTCGGCGTGGAGATCGGTGGTCCGAGCGTGGGTTCGTTCAACGACGGCGAGATGATCGACGTCTTCGACGTGCACGACCCGCACGGGCTGCGCATCGGCGAGGTCACCTCGGCCTGCCACTCGCCGCGCCTGGGGCGCAACATCGGCTACGCGATGGTGCCGATCGCCTACCACGAGCTGGGCACCGAGCTCGTGGTGCACACCCAGCACGGCCCGCAGGAAGCCGTAGTCGTCGAGAAGCCGTTCCTGGACCCCACCAAGGACATCCCAAAACGCCTGGCACGGGCAACGGTGTGAGAGGACTGTTTTAAATGGCTTGCGCAGCGGTGCGGGTAGCAGACCTGGCGATTTCGCGCGAAATCGCCACCCGCCCCGCGTGGGAGACGGCGATTTCGCGCGAAATCGCCCACCTCACCCGAGGCGAACGGCCCGACACGACCACTTCAAAAACAGGCACTCAGGCAGTGCCTGTGCGGGGACACCCCGCACCCCGGGCGATCTCGCTCCGGGATCCCCGACATCATGTATGTCCGATACACCACGTCGAGGCTGTCCTCCCAGAGAACGCCAGTGGGCAGAGTCTGAGAACCCGCGGCGGCGCGAGTTGCTCAGGTGGGCTAAGCGGCTGCGCCGCTTGAACAGAGCAAATTGAAACGAGGAGCCGCCGGGGAGGTGAGTGCGATGGACGCCAACGTCGAGCAGTTGCGGCAGTCGCTGCTGAACGCGCGGTTCGAGGTGCTGCCGCTGCGGGGTGTCGAGGTGGAGGCCGAACTGCTGCCGCCGGGCACGACGGTGACCGTCACGTCGTCCCCGACCAAGGGCACCGAGGCGACCTTGGACGTCGCCGCCGGGCTGCTGGGCCGGGGGCTGCACGTGGTGCCGCACCTGGCCGCCCGGCTGATCGCCGACACCGCGCACCTGACGGCGCTGCTGGACCGCGTCGAAGGGCTGGGGTTGTCCGAGGTCTTCGTGGTGGCCGGGGATTCGCCCGAGCCGCTGGGCGAATTCCCGGACGCGCTGGCGCTGCTGCGCGCGATGGACGAGTTGGGGCGCAAGCCGATGCGGGTGGGCATCACCGGTTACCCCGAACGCCACGCGTTCATCTCCGACGCCTCCACCATCCGGGCCATGACCGAGAAGGCCCGCTACGCGGATTACATCGTTTCGCAGATCTGCTACGACCCCCTCGCGGTAGCGTCGTGGGTGAAGGACGTGCGCACCCGTGGCCTGCTGCTACCGATCTACATCGGGGTGCCGGGAGTGGTGGATGTGCACCGGCTCTTGCGGATCTCGTTGAAGATCGGGTTGGGTGAATCGATGCGGTTCTTGCGCAAGCAACACGGCGTAGTGTCGAAACTGCTCAGCCGCTACACGCCGGAGGAGCTGTTCGACGAGTTGGCCCCCTACCTCATCGACCCCGCCCGCGGCATCGCGGGCTGGCACTTCTTCACCTTCAACGAAATAGCGAAGACGGTGCAGTGGCGGCACGACATGGCCGCC
This sequence comes from Saccharopolyspora antiqui, assembly GCF_052246905.1. Classification (NCBI taxonomy): domain Bacteria; kingdom Bacillati; phylum Actinomycetota; class Actinomycetes; order Pseudonocardiales; family Pseudonocardiaceae; genus Saccharopolyspora; species Saccharopolyspora antiqui. The sequence goes on along the minus strand of NZ_JBQQBO010000022.1, from coordinate 73,771 downwards.
AGACTCCGGGAGGTTCCCGCATGAGCATTCCGTCCGACCTGGACATCTCCCGTGCCACCGCGCTCCGGCCGCTGGAGGACATCGCAGCGCAGCTGGGCATCGGTGCACACCTGCTCGAACCCTACGGGCGCAGCGTCGCGAAGATCTCGCTGGACGCGCTTGAGGAGCTGTCCGACCGGCCGACGGCCCGCTACATCGTGGTCTCGGCGATCACGCCCACCCCGCTGGGCGAAGGCAAGACCACCACGACGGTGGGGCTCGGCCAGGCGTTGCGCCACCTCGGCAAGCGGTCCGCGGTGGCGATCCGGCAGCCGTCGATGGGCCCGACGTTCGGCATCAAGGGCGGCGCAGCGGGCGGTGGGTACAGCCAGGTGGTGCCGATGGAGGCGCTGAACCTGCACCTCACCGGCGACATGCACGCGGTCACCGCGGCGCACAACCTGCTGGCCGCGATGCTGGACAACCACCTGCACAAGGGAAATTCGCTGGACATCGACCCGCACCGGATCACCTGGCGGCGGGTGCTGGACATCAACGACCGGGATCTGCGCAACATCGTCACCGGCCTCGGCGGGCGGCTCGACGGCACCCCCCGGCAGACCGGCTTCGACATCACCGCGGCCAGCGAGGTGATGGCGGTGCTGGCGCTCGCCACGTCGTTGCAGGACCTGCGGCAACGGCTGGGCCGCATCGTGGTCGGCTACACCCGCGACGGGGAGCCGGTCAGCGCCGAGCAGCTGCGCGCGGCCGGGGCGATGTCGGTCATCATGCGGGAGGCGATCAAGCCGAACCTGATGCAGACCACCGAGAACACCCCGGTGCTGGTGCACGCGGGCCCGTTCGGCAACATCGCGCACGGCAACTCGTCGGTGGTGGCCGACCGGATCGCCAGTCGGTGCGCGGACTACCTGGTCACCGAGGCCGGGTTCGGCGCGGACATGGGCGCCGAGCGGTTCTTCAACATCAAGTGCCGCACCTCGGGGCTGCGCCCGGACGCGGCGGTGCTGGTGGCGACGGTGCGTGCGCTGAAGGCGCATTCGGGGCGGTACAAGGTGGTCGCGGGCAAGCCGCTACCGGCGGCGATGCTCGCGGAGAACCCGGACGACGTGCTGGCCGGGGCGGCGAACCTGCGCAAGCAGATCGACAACATCCGGTTGCACGGGGTGTCCCCGGTGGTCGCGATCAACGCGTTCCCCACCGACTACCACAGCGAGCACGAGGCGATCCGGCAGGTGGCCGAGGCCGAAGGGGCTCGGGTGGCGGTCAGCAGCCACTTCTCCGAGGGCGGCAAGGGTGCGCTGGAACTGGCCGAAGCGGTGGTGGCGGCGGCCGAGGAGCCGAACGGATTCCAGCTGCTGTACCCGGATTCGGCGGACCTGCGGACCAAGATCGAGACGATCGCGACCAAGGTCTACGGCGCGGACGGGGTGTCCTACCTCCCGGCGGCGGCCCGCGCGCTGGACAGCTACGAGGCGAACGGCTTCGGCAGCCTCCCGGTGTGCATCGCGAAAACCCACCTGTCGCTGAGTTCGGACCCCACCCTGCTCGGCGCGCCAACGGGCTGGACCCTGCCGGTGCGCGAGGTCCGCGCCTCGGTGGGCGCGGGATTCGTGTACCCGATCTGCGGCGAAATGCGCACCATGCCAGGCCTCGGCTCCCACCCGGCAGCCGAGAACATCGACATCGACGAACACGGCCAAATCATCGGCCTCAGCTGAGTGAACTTTTCGAGGTGAAGGGCACCTTTGACCGGCATAGTCGGTCAAAGGTGCCCTTCACTCATCACCGGATCGGGTGCTCAGATCAGATCGAAACGACCGGACTTGATGCTGCTGACAAGGCTCTCGAACGCGGTGTCCGATGTGCCGAGAACCGGCGATGATTCACCTAGTTTCGAATCGCGCACAAGGGCTAAACCAGGCAGGTTCGTCGCGACTTCAACGCAGGCGTTCGCCTGTCCCGAACGGCTTGACTTCTTCCACATGGGGTCGAGGCGCACCGTAATACTCCTTCACACGTTAGTGGTGTTCGCGGGCGATGCTACGCAGCAGATCGGCTGAGCGGTCTTCTGGAAGAGCTCGGGCCTGCAACGACGCGAAAAGACGTGCCAACTCGGCCACATCCCTAATGTCGTCGATGACGTGCCCACCAAGCGGTGTGTCGCTGTAGGCAACATCGCTCTGGCTGGGAACAAATCGGCCGCAGCATGGAGGCGGCGAAGACGCGTTGACTGTTAGGTATCTGGTCGCACGAATCGAGCCGAAATCGGCAGCGGCCGTGATCGATTTTACGAACCGACCACGATCCGCAGGACTCCGGCCGACGACGTCGACGAAGATGCCTGGCTTCGCACACTTCCGCTCAAACGACGAGCGCACGCATGATCCGCTGTTGCTGCGCCGCATTCTCGCTGAACTGCGGCACACATGGACCGGCTCGGTGCTGGCAGCATTCCCTCCCCGACACCCAGCACCGAGCCACCCGGCCGGGCGGCCAACAGCCCCTCGAAACCGCCCGGCCGGACCCACCTCCCGGCGCACAGCTAAATGGCCGACTCGTATCGTGGTGGTATCGGGACGCGGCAATCCGCCGCAACCGACTCCCGAATGCCGGAAGCCTCCCCTTTTCACTCGAACCTGGAAGACATTGCGTCATGCCGAGCTATCTCACCACCCGCACCGAAGAAACCCTTGCACGGCGGATGGCTACCGACTACCTCGAACACGGTGTGTCAATCCGCGTGCTGATGTTCCAGGAAGGGCTGTCTTACGGTGCGGTACATCGGTTACTGACCAAAGTGGCCGGTGTCGAGCTGCGGCGACGCGGTGGTCCGGATAATCACCCAGCGGTGCGCAGCGAGTTCGACGACCTCGATGATAATCGCCGCGACCAACTCTCTGCCAAGTGCGCCGATGCCTTCGCGCAGGGCACCCGGATTGCCGAACTTGCCCAGAAACTCGACCTGTACCCGTTGACCGTGCAGCGCCTGCTCGAACATGCCGGGGTCGCCCCGCTCCGGTTGCTCGACCGAGCACCGCGCCGTAGCCGTTCCTAACGCGGCCCCGAGATATCTGGCCACCTCAGCGCCCCGCAGCAGATCCGCCTGCTGCGGGGCGCTGCTCTGTCCGAGTGAGGTAAGCAGCGGATTGGGTAGAAATCAACACCACTCGTAGTTGCTTCGCTACCGTCCGATCATCACAACGATCATGGGATCGGGATGAGCGTCAGGATCGATCCAGTAAAGCTCTCCGAAATAGCGGGCAGTATCGAGCGCTCGACTGACGAACTGGCCAAGGCGCAGCCGCTTCCACCAGGAGATGCGGGGCCGTCCAGTGCGGCGGTATCGGCGACCGTGGCCGATCTACTGGGCGCCGCCGCCGGATACGTAGAGACCGTGCACAGAGGTGCGGCGGACCTAGATGCCAACAAAGCGACATACAGCGGCATTGATGACAGCACCGCCGGAATGTTCGACCAACTGGGGCGGTAGCAGATCATGACTTTGAATACGTGGGTTGCGGGAAACCCTGACACGATGCGCGCGTATGCGCGGCAGGTCCACAGCTTCGGGCCCCATACAGAGCGCGTAGCCACCGGCCAGTACACAGCACGGAATCAGGCTGCCAGCGAGTGGGAAGGCGAAGCATCAGAAGCGTTCCAGCGCTGGGCCGCCCAACAGGGCCGCGACGGCGACGCACTGGCTCAACTCTTCCCAGCAGTAGCGCGCGCTGTAGACGCGTGGTGCGGCCGGATCGACACCGTGAAATCGCGTATGGAGCAAGCCGAACAGGTCGCGCAAGAAGGCCAGTTGAAGGTGCTCACACCGCTGATCTATCCACCCAAACCGCTTCCCCCGGCTTCGCAGGACATCAGCCTGCCAGGAAAAGACCTTTCACCAACGCCGGAGGAGGCAGCGGCAGCCAAATTGCTTGAAGCCAAACAAGAAGCCGCCTTCACCGAGGCCCGAGAAACCGTCCGACACGCGCGGCACCTGGAACGCAACGCCCACGAAAAGCTCGTCCAAACTCTGACTTTGATCAAGGAGAACCTCAAGAACATTCCCCAGTCATCCGCTTGGGAGCAGACCGGTGCGCTCCCCACAAGTCCCGCCGCAGAAGCCTTGGCCAACGCAGCCACTTTGGTGGAGAACCGCGCCGCAGAGGCCACCAAGGGCATGTTCGAGCAGGCCATACAACAAGGCCCGGCGGCCACGCAAGCTATGTGGACATCGCTGTCGGCGGCCCAGCAGACGGATCTGATCGACCGATATCCCCAGATGGTGGGTAATACCAACGGCGTACCGATCTTGTTCCGAGACCAAGCGAACCGGAGACTGCTGCCGACAAGTCGCGAGGAGGTCCTTCGCAAGCTCAACGACGTTCGGCAGGCCCAACGCCAAATCAGTGACCCGAAAGACCCGGTTGCGCGCCAACTGGCAGAAAAGTCCGCCCAGCTCAACGAAGCCCTGAAAGGAATCCGGGACTTGGAGACTCACCTCACGCAGAGTGAGACGTACCTCATCGGCTTCGATCCAACTGCCGACAGCCGAGGCCGCGCCATCGTCGCCAATGGAGACCCGGACACGGCGCAGCATGTGCTGACCTACGTGCCCGGCACATTCTCGGACCTTGGTGGCGTCAACCACGACCTGGCGAACAACCGAGCGATCTTCGACCGGGCTCAACAGCTGGCACCTGAAGGTCAGAAGGTGGCGACGATCGTGTGGGAGGGCTACGAGTCACCGCCGAACTTGGGCGAAGCTGGCAAGGACTACTACGCGAACAACGCCAAACAGGACCTGTCGGAATTCCAGCAAGGACTCCGGGTCACCCACGACGGCGCACCGTCGCACAACACCGTCCTAGGCCACAGCTACGGATCGACCGTTGTCGGCTATGCAGCCCGCGATCACGGTCTGCACACCGACGACATTGCGTTCCTGGGATCGCCAGGAGTCGGCGTCGACAACGCTCATGATCTGGGCGTGCCACCCGAGCGAGTGTGGGCAGGGACCTCGGAGGCCGACTCGATCAACAGCGCCGGACCTCCCGAAATCGCTGACCGGCTCGATGGGGTTGACGACCAATGGTTCGGAGTCAGCCCGTCCGACCCGACCTTCGACGGCAATGTCATCCCCACCGACCCCACCACAGCGCACTCGGACTACTGGAAGAAACCCCAGACCGTCGACGAACTCGCCCGAATCGTCAGCGGCCAGAAAGACGTACAGCGATGACCTCCACGAACCGAGAAAGCAGACGGAGGTGAGCAGCGCTGGTGCACGGCGATCGATGTTCGCTCGCATCGCCGGGTCAATCGTCGCCGGAATACTGGCAATCGCAGGCCTTTTCATGTGGGTAGCCACGATCGACAGCATCCTCCGGTACGGCTCTGGTGGCGTCGCCCTGCCTTTCGCACTGTTCTGGACCGCCGTATGGCTTCTGCTGTGCTGGGCCGCTGCCGGGATGCTCGTCGTACTGTTCGGCATGCGAAGTCGGGCAGCAAAGGTCACCCTGTGGACTGCGGTCGTCATCACGGTCATCGGCCTCGTGATCTGGGGCATCGGTCTCGGCATGTCGAACTAGACACCAAGCTCGTCCGACGCGCTAACCACACCTGGCTTCACCGAAGACTCGCGGCCCCATACCCGCTGATACGTCCATTCGACGGACACGGTCTGATCATCGCCCTCAGTTGAGTGATCTTTTCGAGGTGAGGGGCACCTGTGACCCAGTTACTTGGTCACAGGTGCCCCTCACCCATCACCCGATCGGGTTTTTGGTTGGTGGCGGGTGCCGGGTCAGGTGCCGAGGTAGGCGTTGGCTATTTCGTTGTTCTTGGCCAGGTTTGCTGCGGTGCCGTGGAGTTTCAGGGTGCCGGATTCGAGGACGTAGGCGCGGTCGGCGACCGCCAGGGCGGCCAGCGCGTTCTGTTCGACGAGCAGGACCGTCGTGCCCTGCTCGCGGATGCGCGTGATGGTGTCGAAGATCAGATCCACCAGCACCGGTGCGAGGCCCATGGACGGTTCGTCGAGCAGCAGCAGTCGGGGGCGGGCCATCAGGGCTCGGCCGACCGCGAGCATCTGCTGTTCGCCGCCGGACATCGTGCCCGCCTGCTGCCGGATGCGTTCGCGCAGCCGGGGAAACAGCTCCAGCACGTTGTGCAGGTCCTCGGTGATGGCCTTCTTGTCCTTGCGGGCGAACGCGCCGAGTTCGAGGTTCTCGGCGACCGTCATGAGCGGGAAGATCCGCCTGCCCTCCGGCGCGTGCGCGATGCCCCGGCGCACGATGTCGTGCTCGGCCACCCCGTTCAGCCGCCGCCCCTGGAAGGTGATCGTGCCGCGGCGCGGGCGCAGCAACCCGGAGATCGTGCGCAACGTGGTGGACTTGCCCGCACCGTTGGAGCCGATCAGCGTCACGATCTCGCCGCTGCGCACGTGCAGCGAAAGCCCTTGCACCGCGGCGATGTTCCCGTAGTGGACGTGCACGTCGTCGAGGTCGAGCAGGGGCTCTGGTCCGTTGTCGCCGGTCATGACTCCCGCCCCAATGCGTTTTCCGGTTCCTGCGCGGCCTTGCCGAGGTAGGCCTCGATGACCCTCGGATCGGTGCGGACCTCCGCCGGGTCGCCCTCGGCGATCCGCCTGCCCCGATCGAGCACCGTGACGCGGTCGGAGACCCGCATCACCACGCTCATGTCGTGCTCGATGAGCAGCACCGACAGGTCCTTCTCGTCGCGAACGCGGCGGACGAAGTCGGTGAACCGGGCGGATTCCTGCGGGTTCATCCCGGCCGTCGGCTCGTCCAGCAGCAGGATCGACGGATCCAGCGCCAGCGCCCGGGCGACCTCCAGCCGCCGCTGGTCGCCGTAGGAGAGGCTGCGGGCGTATTCCCCGACGGCGTGCGGAATTCCCACGTACTCCAGCAACTCCACCGCGGTCTCGGTGGCCTGCCGTTCCTCCCGGCGCTGCCGAGGGGTCCGCAAGATCGTGCTGATCGGCCCGGAGCGCAGGTGCGAGTGCATCGCCACCTTGACGTTCTCCTCGGCGGTCATCAGCCCGAACAGCCGGATGTTCTGGAACGTCCGCGCCATGCCGAGCGCGGCGATCCGGTGCGGTGACAGCGCCGTGATGTCCCGCTCCCCGAGCACGACCCGGCCGCTGGTGACCCGGTACAGCCCGGTCAGCACGTTGAACAGGGTCGTCTTGCCCGCCCCGTTGGGGCCGATCAGGCTGACGATCGCACCCCGCGGAATCGTGAACGTCACGTCGTCGATGGCCACCAGGCCGCCGAAGGTGACCGTGATGTGCTCGGCCAGCAGCGCCGTGGTGTGCTGCGCGGTCATGGTCATCGCCCTTCACCGGCCTTGTCCAGCCGACGTTCGGTCAGCACCTCGTCCAGTTCGGGTGCGGCCTGCTCCAGGTCGGCGCCCTGCGCCTCAAGATCTGTGCGGCTGGGTTCGCGCAGGATGAGCCGGGTGCGCGACTCGGGCAGGATGCCTTCCCGCCGGTAGAGCATCATCAGCACCAGAATTCCGCCGAACAGCAGGAAGTTGTACGACGGGAAGTTGATGTCGGTGCCGAACTGGGCGTTGAAGGCGTTGCCGAACTGCGGCAGTCCGGTGGAGTTCACCCAGGCCAGCAGCAGTGCGCTCAACGCGACGCCCCAGACGTTGCCCATCCCGCCGAGCACCACCATGGCCAGCAGCGTGATCGAGATCGAGAAGTTGAACCGGTCCGGCAGCACCGCGGACAGGTGCGTGGCGAACGCGACACCGGCGAGCCCACCGGCGACCGCGCCGACGGCGTAGGCGGCGAGCTTGGTGCGCATGATCGGCACGCCCATCATGTTCGCCGCCAGCTCGTCCTCCCGGATGGCCAGCCACGCCCGGCCCAGCCGACCTTCCCGCAGCCGCTGCGACATGAAGATCACCAGCGCCGCGATCAGCGCGAAGATCACGTACTTCCACACCAGGTCGAACGGGCCGAGCCGGACCGGGCCGATGTTGATCGGGTCGACGGGTGCGATGCCCTTGGTGCCGTTGGAGAGGTTGAAGCCGAAGATGTTCTCCCCGTTGGTGAAGACCTGCGGGATGATCTCGCCGAAACCGAGCGTCACCAGCGCCAGGTAGTCGCCCTTGAGCCGCAGCGTCGGCGCGCCGATGATCACGCCCCACAGCGCGCAGAACGCCGCGCCGACGATCAGCACCGTCCAGAAGTTGAGGTGGATCCCCGGCAGTGCGGCCGGGGTGCCGTCCAGGAAGTGCACGTTGACCTGGTGGAAGAAGCCGGACATCAGCCAGCCCGCGGTGTAGCCGCCGAGCGCCCAGAAGGCCACGAACCCCAGGTCCAGCAGACCGGCGTAGCCGACCACGATGTTCAGCCCCAGCGCGCAGATCACCCACACCAGCGCCTCGTTGACCGCGGTCAGCGGCAGCCAGGTGCGGAAGAAGCCCTGCGCACCGGAAGGCAGGTTGGGGATCAGGTAGTAGTACGCGAGGAACACCAGCACGGCCACCAGCACCGCGCCGACCGGCCAGCGCAGGTGGGCCGGAACCACCAGGTGTCGCTTGGAGTTCGCCATGGCTACACCTTCTCCGTGGTCGGCCGACCGAGCAGGCCCTCGGGCTTGAACACCATGAGCAGGATGAGGATGGCGAACACCACGCTCTGCGACCACTGCTGGCCCAGGCCGAAGGGCAGCCCGTCGTTGAACGCCTGGATCAGTCCGATTAGGACACCGCCGAGCACGGCGCCGGTGATGTTGCCGATGCCGCCGAGGACCGCGGCGGTGAACGCGATCAGTCCCATCTGGTAGCCGAGGTTGTACGCCGTGGTGCCGACGACCTGCTGGTACATCAGCCCGGCGGCCCCGGCCAGCGCCCCGCCCAGCGCGAAGGTGAACGCGATGGTGCGGTTGACGTTGATGCCCATCAGCCGCGCGGCGTCCTTGTCCTGGGCGGTGGCCCGCATCGCCCGGCCCTGCCTGGTGTTGCCTACGATCCAGCGCATCAGCAGCAGGAGCGGGACGGTCGCCGCGATGACCACCAGGACGCTGTAGGAGATCCGCACCTCGCCGAGCTCGATGGCCCCGTCGGGCAGCACGTTCGGCCACTGCTGGGGCGTGGAGCCGTTCCACTTCAGCCCGATGAACTGCAGGATGAAGCTCATCCCGACGGCGGCGACGAGTTGGGCGAGCTTGGGCGCCATCCGCAGCCGCCGGTAGGCGATCAGCTCGATCAGCACGTTGAGCACGGCGCAGAAGGCCATCACCGCCACCAGCGTGACCAGCAACAGCAGCCAGCTCACCGGGCCAGCGGTGGTCTGGCCGAACACCGTGGTCAGCAGGAACGCGCTGAACAGCGTGCCGAGCATGAACAGGTCGCCGTGCGCGAAGTTGATCAGGTCGATGATGCCGTAGACGAGGGTGTAGCCGAGTGCGATCAGCGCGTACAGCAGTCCGATGTTGAGGCCGTCGGCGGCGACGGAGAAGAACTGGGCGGGGGCGTGGATCAGGTTGAACAGGAGCCAGCCACCGACCCCGACGAGGATGAGGGTGGCTGCCGACCGCTCCACGATGTGCCGGATGGCCAGTGGCCGGGCGACGGGGCGGCTGATGGCGGTGTCTGCCATGGGGTTCCTAGTGCCAGGTGTGCGGGCTTTTGGAGGGTGCGCGGGTTGGATTGCGTGGCGGAACCTCAGAACCCGCTGAGAGCGGGTGGCAGCGGCTGACGCCGAGCTGCGGTCATACCCAATACGCGCACGTTCTTCCGGGCCTGGGCACCGCGACGGATGCCCAGGCCCGGGGGGGATCAAAGCGGCCAGGGTTTGACGAAGGTCTCCTTGCTGTCCCTGATCTGCATCACCGAAACGTCCCGGATGCTCGCGTCCCCGGTCTGCGGGTCGATCTTGACCTCCTTGCCGACCACCGACTGCTCGGCCGGGATGGTCACACCGGCGAACACCTGGTCCCGCACGCCTTTTCGAGTGCCGTCGGATTTCTCGATGGCCGCCAGGATCACCTGCAACGCCTCGACGCCGTAGAGCGCGTAGCTGGAGGCCGGGTCCGCGCCGTACTTCGCCCGGTAGGCGTCCAGCAGCGTCGCGCCCGCACCGCCGCCCTGGCGCAGGGTTTCCGCGGTCAGGCCGGAGAACGTCAGGTACGCGCCCTGGGCTTCGGCCAGGTTGTTGAACTCCGGGTAGCCGCTGAAGCCGTCCGGCACCATGAGCTTCACCGCGTTGTTGTCGCCGAGCACCCGGACCTTGTCCCGGACCAGCTGGCCGCCGTTGTTGTCGAAGATCCCGGAGAGGTAGATGCAGTCCGGATTCAACGCCTTGATGCTGGTGAACAGCGCGGCATAGCTGGGCTGCTTGAGGTCCCACGGCGCGTTGCCCAGGACGGTGACGCCCTGCTTGGGCGCTTCCTCCGCGAAGACCTTGGCCACGCCCTGGCCGTAGGTCTGGTTGTCGTTGAGCACGTAGCAGCGCTTGACCCCGAGGTCCTGGGCGGCGAACCGGGCCGCCGCGACGCCCTGGTAGTCGTCGGTGCCGATGACGCGGGCGAAGTTGCGAACGCCACCCGGGTAGAACTTCTCCGGCTCGCCCGGATCCCACGGTTTGGTCAGGCCGGGGTTGGTGGAGGCGTGCGAAACGATCAGCATCGGGCCGGTGGGATCGGAGTTCAGCACCGGCACCTCGATCTTGGCGCAGCCGGAGTTGAACGGGCCCATCACCGCGACCTCATCCGGGTTCGCCACGTGGTCCTGCGCGTTCTTGGCGCAGGTGGCGTCGTCCCAGGCACCCTTGGCGGCTGTGGAGTTGTCGTAGACCTTGAGCTCCACGTCGTAGTTGCCCGCTTTGTGCCCGACCTGCTCCAGGTAGAGCTGCATCGCGTTGACCGTCGCCTCGGAGGCGTCCTTGGCCGCGCCTTGCAGCGGGAGGTCCACCCCGATGATCAGTTTCGAACCGCCACCGCCGCCGACCGTGCCGCCGGAGGAGTTGCCACCGCAGGCGCTGATAGCGATGGCGAGCAACGCGGATACTGCAATGAATCTTCGTGACCTGATCATCGTGCTCCTTGATTTGCCCGCTTTAGCGGGAGAAATCTAGGAGGCCCTTGTTACGCGCGAAGAACGCGGACGTTGCTTGCCCGCACTCACCCTCAGCAATCCAATTGCGCCGTTCGGGGTATTCGCACGAAATGATCTTCGTCAGTCGGGCAGCCCGAGCCGCAGGTGTTCGATGTGGTAGACGGCCTCGTCGAGCAGTTGGGCGACGTGGTTGTCGTACAGCGAGTAGACGACGCTGCGGCCGGAGCGGTTGCCGGTGACGAGGCCGAGCGCGCGCAGCAGCCGCAGCTGGTGGGACACGGCGGACTGCTCCATGCCGACCGCCTCGGCGAGCTCGCCGACCGCCATCGCCCGCTGGCGCAGTTCGCTGAGGATCAACAGCCGGGACGGGGTGGCCAGCGCCTGCAGCGTCTCGGCGACCGACGCCGCCGAGGCCGCGTCCAGCCGCGCAGCGGGCGTGACTTCGCGCTTGACCCCGTGACCCATGTCCGGAATTCTAGCCATTCGAGATACATGAACGATTGATCAGGCATTCATGTATCGTGCCCGGTTGTCCGTCCCAACGCCGGAAGGGTGCTCGCGATGACCGCCGTCACCGACCGCAGCACAACCCGAGCAGTCGAGCAGCCGAACATCGGGCGCCGCCTGTTCGCACTGCCCGAGGCGCGCTGGGCCGCCGCGGCGCTGGCGGCGTTCCTGCTCGGCCTGGCCGTGCAGCTCGCCGACGGCCCGACCTGGCTCTGCTGGGCGTTGTACCTGGTCAGCTACGCAACCGGCGGCTGGGAACCCGGCCTGGCGGGATTGCGGGCGCTGCGCGAGAAGACCCTGGACGTCGACCTGCTGATGATCGTCGCGGCGCTCGGTGCCGCCGCGATCGGGCAGATCACCGACGGCGCCCTGCTGATCGTCATCTTCGCGACCTCCGGCGCCCTGGAGGCCTTCGCCACCGCCCGGACCGAGGACTCGGTGCGCAGCCTGCTCGACCTCGCCCCGGAGACCGCGGTGCGGGTGCGCGACGGTGTCGAAGAGACCGTCGACACGGCGAACCTGCGGGTGGGCGACGTGATCGTGGTGCGCCCCGGCGAGCGGATCGGCGCTGACGGTGAAGTGCTCGACGGCGCCAGCGACGTCGACCAGGCGACCATCACCGGCGAAGGGCTGCCGGTGCCGAAGCAGCCCGGCGACGAGGTGTTCGCGGGCACCCTCAACGGCACCGGTGCGCTGCGGGTGCGGGTCGTCAAGGACGCCTCGGAATCGGTGATCGCCCGCATCGTGGCACTGGTCGCCGAGGCCACTGCGACCAAGGCACCGACGCAGCTGTTCATCGAGAAGGTCGAGCAGCGGTATTCGATCGGCGTGGTGGTGGCGACCATCGCGGTCTTCGCGATCCCCCTGCTGTTCGGCGACGATCTGGCGGGCGCCCTGCTGCGCGCCATGACGTTCATGATCGTCGCCTCGCCCTGCGCCGTGGTGCTGGCCACCATGCCACCGCTGCTGTCCGCGATCGCCAACGCCGGGCGGCACGGCGTGCTGGTCAAATCGGCGGTGGTGATGGAACGCCTCGGCGAAACCGAGCGGGTCGCGCTGGACAAGACCGGCACCCTCACCGAAGGCACACCGCGCGTGGTGCGGATCGACCCGGCACCAGGGCACGACGCCGCTGATGTCCTCGCCCTGGCAGCCGGTGCCGAGCACCTCAGCGAGCACCCGTTGGCCCGGGCGATCGTCGCGGCGGCACGCGACCACGGGCTCGCCATCCCGGCCGCCGAGGACTTCCTGGCGACACCCGGCCACGGGGTGTCGGCCGCGGTCGAGGGCCGGAAGGTGGCCGTCACCAGCCCCCGCGACGCGGAACCGGCCGCCGAACTCGAAGCGGCCGGGCACACGGCGGTGATCGTCACCGTGGACGGCGCGGTCGCCGGGGTGCTCGGCATCTCCGACCGGCTGCGGCCGGACGCCGCCGCAGCGGTGCGGGCGATGCGCGCGCTGACCAGCGCCGAACCGGTGCTGATCACCGGCGACAACCCGCGCGCCGCCGCACACGTGGCGGCCGAGGTGGACATCACCGACGTGCGCGCGGGACTGCTGCCACCGGAGAAGGTCGCCGCGGTGCGGGAATCCGGACGGCCGACGATGGTCATCGGCGACGGCGTCAACGACGCTCCCGCGCTCGCCGCCGCGCACTGCGGTGTCGCGATGGGCCGGGCCGGTTCCGACCTGGCGTTGCAGACCGCCGACGTGGTGATCGTCCGCGACGAGCTGGCCGCTGTGCCGAAGGTCGTCGACCTCTCCCGCCGCGCCCGCCGACTGGTCAAGCAGAACCTCGTGATCGCGGGGACGTTCATCACCGTGCTGGTGGTGTGGGACCTCGTCGGCCACCTGCCGCTGCCGCTCGGCGTGGCTGGGCACGAAGGCTCCACCATCATCGTCGGGCTCAACGGGCTGCGGCTGCTCGGCGAGCGCGCCTGGCGCCGCCGCTGACCGGGCACGACTATCGTGACGCCATGGCGACCTCCTGGGCCGAGTCGTGACCGGCAACGGTCGTTCTGGCGATCACCACGCACGCTTCGACACCGTCCGGACCAGCAGGCGCGTCCTGGTGATCGTGGACAACGTCACGGCGCTGACGCGACTGCTCGACGTGGTCGACCTGTTCGAAGGAGACTTCCGCGTCGAACTCGACTTCGCGTGGAACAGCGCCGACCCAACCCCGAACGGCCTCGCCGAACTGTTCACCACCAAGGGCATCTTCCCGCTTTCGAGAGGTGAAGTCACTAGACGGCATTTCGATCTTGCCATCACGGCTGGCCACAGTGGACTAATCGATATTAAGGCACCGATTCTTTCTCTACCACACGGAATTCGCTACACCAAGATCATTCAGGATTCCTACCAGGACGGGCGCCGAGGAGTATTGGGTCTATCGAGAGATTTAGTGCTCCACGAAGGTCGTCCGATCCCTTCGGCGATCGTGCTCTCGCACGACGAACAACTGGCACGATTACACGCTTTAGCCCCAGAGGCCGCCGACGTCGCGGTCGTCACCGGTGATCCGTGCTATGACCGACTACGAACGAGCATGCCCTGGCGGCTGCGCTTTCGTCAGGCACTCGGCGCCGACGATGATCAGACTGTGCTCGCAATAAGCTCAACCTGGCGGCCGAAATCGTTACTGGGCGAAGTTTCGGACCTGTACGAGTTGCTGCTCGCCGAGCTGCCTATCGACGCCTTCCGTTTGGTGGCGATCCTTCACCCGAACATCTGGTACCAGCACGGCCCGCATCAGGTGCACCGATGGTTGGCCCCGCACCAACGGTCTGGTCTGATCGTTGTGCCCCCCGAGCACGGATGGCGGGCGAGCTTGATAGCTGCGGACCAACTGATCGGTGACCACGGCTCCGTGACCGCGTACGGTGCAGCGCTCGGTTTGCCCACTTCGCTGGCAACTTTCCCGGAATCTGAGGTCGCCCCCAACTCGGCGGTGGCGCTTCTTGGGTCGCTGGCTCCTCGACTGGATCTGACACAACCCCTCCTGCCGCAACTGCAGAAGGCAGCGGCAGAACACACGCAAGAAAAATCCGCCGCGCTGCATGAAATAATCACTTCACGTCCCGATGAGGCAGCGAAGCGCCTGCGGACGCTGTGCTACTCGCTGCTCGCCCTAGACGAGCCACGGACCGAACCAATGGTGCCACCAGACAGCGCAGCTGGACTCCCCGATGAAGCGTGGCCGTGGCGCCCCACGGCAATGTACGTCAGCGGAGTGGTTCATAGCGGGCAGGGTGTCTCGCTGGACCGCTATCCGGCGGAAATGCTCCGTCCGGAACAGATCCCTGTTCACGGCCACTTGGTCGTGGCCGCTGACCACCCCGGCCGAAGGCTGAGGTCGATCGCTGACATCCTTGTTTTGACAGACGCCCCTCAGTGGGGACGCCACGCTGAACGCTGGCTAGAAGACGCCCTCGCCTCGCACCTCGGCCTACAACTCGCTGCTGCAATCCACGGCGACTCGTGCACCATCCGGACGCACGAAGGCAACCTAGTCCGTCTTAGCGGAACCGACGACCCTGTGCTTTACGCATCGGCGGTATTCGAGTGGCTGGCCGCCGGTCGCGAACTCACTGACCTCGCCCCGAGCGTTACGGTCAACGGTCGGCCAGTAGCAGTGTCATGACTGATTTTGCAGCAGCGCCCGCGCCCGCCGATTTCCCAACACAGTGAGGATTTCGGCTGCTTCCCGCCGCTGCGCCGACGCTGCGCGCTCATCCCCGTTGCGGGCGCTGAGATCCGCAAGCAGTTCCAATGCTGCGGCCTCATCTGCAGGCATCCGCGCGTCCTGGCATAGTCCGAGAGCCTTGCGCCCCCAACGCCATGCCTGCTCCAGGTCGCCGCATTGCAGCTGCGCTTCGGCCAGCGAGAGCGCGACTTTTCCGCTGTTCGCCAACTCGTCTAGCACAGTGCAGAAAAAGTTAAATGCCTTAACTAGACGCGGAATCGCCTCCGCCGCTCGGCTAGCCTGCACCAAAATCCGCCCGGAGTGCATGCGATACAGCGCGAGCGGCCGGGGTTGACGCGTGGACTCGAAACAACTCTTTACGATCTTGCGGGACTTGTTCAACCAATTGAGCGCCTCATCGATTTTCCCAACTTTTTCACAAATTAGACCACGCCATTCAAGTGCACTCTGCATCCCCCATTCGTCGCCGTTTTTCTCTGCGATCCCATAACAGATATCGAAATGAAACATCGCAACATCGTATGCACCCACCGCGTATAGCGCTGAACCGTACTGCGAGTGCATGCGTACCTGGGCTTTGTGATCGCCAAGTTCTTCAGCAGCTCTTATTCCGATCTTGTGGATCTCGATTAGATCTACGAAGTAATTGCGATCAGTGAGGTACGGAAACAGGCTCTCACACAACTGCCAGGCGCGGTCATAGAGCCCAACCTCAGCCGCAATGCCAACCAGCGCCGAAAGAGTGTCGCGCTCTGCCTCCAAATCATCCAAGGCTTTGTCTGCCGCATTCTCTCCGCAATAAGCAGGACGCACATTATCGTACCGCATACTGAGCCTGCGTCGCCGGGACAATACAACATCTCGCGCCATTACGAATTCGTGGTAGAACTCGACCATTCGACGCAACGCGGGCTGCGCTTCGTCGTCAGCAACGATCTTCGACTTTGCATGCTGACGCAGCAGAGCGTGCATACCATATCGCCCACGGCCGATCGAAACTACGAGATGCGCTCGCGACAATTTCCTCAACAGGTCCTCTGCCGCAAGGACCGACTGTCCAAGAAGAGCTGCGACTGCCGCCAACGAAAATTCAGGGGCAGGATGACATCCGAGTAGCCGATACGTATGCTGATGCTCTTCTGACAACGCCGAGAACGCGAGCTCAAACGCCCTTTCGAATGGGCGTTCCTTATCGATTTCCAAATGCCGCAACAGATCTGGCACTACATGGTCCACGTAGGATTCGATTGAAGATCGGCCGCTCAACTGGGCGGCAAGCACCCGTAACGCGAACGGATTCCTGCCGCATGCCGTCGTCAACTTCCGTAGCGCGGATTCCTCGACCACCGCCCCTTCATCGAGCGAACAAGACAGCAGCGCGATAGCCGAATCTTCCTCAAATGGCCCAACTGGCATCGGCTGAACACCATAGGTACGGAAGGTAAGCTTGAAACGGCTCGTAACAAGCACTGCGCTGGTCGGCGACGACGGCAGCAAGGCCTGCGCCTGATCAGCATCCGCGACATCGTCAAGGATCACTAGGATTCGACGCCGTGCGGTGATCTCGCGGAATGCCGCGCCACGCTCCGCCTCCGTTGGCGGAATCGCCCGGTCCGTCAGGCCGAGCCTCCTGAGGAACACCCCAAGCACCTCGGCTGGAGTTCGCGCTCGGGCGGGATCAGAGCCATGCAGTTCCCCGAAGAAGACCCCATCAGGGAACTCTTCAACCTTCCGGTGTCCCCACCGAAGAGTGGTCATCGTCTTGCCAATTCCCGGCATGCCGCTGAGCACAACGAAAAGCGGCCGCCCCACTCCCGACGCGGCCTGCCACAGCCGATCGAGTTCAGCCATCTCAACGACGCGGTTTGCAAATCCAAGATATTCGGGGTCCATCGTCAGCATGTTCGGCATCGGTAGCTCGGCGTGCCCACCAATGTGCATCATGATCTCGTCGATCCGACCAGCCTGGATCATGATCCCGTTCACCGAACCGCTGTTGGAGTTGTGCCACTCGACCATGCTGGCTCCCACAGGCGCTGTCGATCTGCTTTTAAGAGCGACGATACCGGGCAATGCGCCAGAATGTAATGGATCGATTACACATCGTTGTCGAAGCGGTTTCCATCAACTACGGCATTCGCCGGACTGGGCTTGGCGGCCCGCCGCCGCGTACGCCGTCGGCCGGGTCCACAGTGGACGAAATGTGGTGTTGGAGCGCTATCCGGCGGAGATGGTGCTGCCGGAGCAGGTTCCGCCGCGGAGTCACCTCGTCGTGGCCGCCGACCATCCCGAGCCGCGGCTGCGCGAGATCGCCGACATCATCGTGCTCACCGAGGCGGCGCAGTGGGGCCGCCACGCCGAAACCTGGCTGCGGGACGCACTTTCCGCGCATCGCGGACCGCAACTCGCCGCCGCGGTGCACGGCGACTGCTGCGTGGTCCGGACTCGCGGCGGGAACCAGGTCCGCCTCACCGGCGGCGACGACCCGGTGCTCTACGCATCGGCGGTGTTCGAGTGGCTGGC
Organism: Saccharopolyspora antiqui; assembly: GCF_052246905.1. Classification (NCBI taxonomy): domain Bacteria; kingdom Bacillati; phylum Actinomycetota; class Actinomycetes; order Pseudonocardiales; family Pseudonocardiaceae; genus Saccharopolyspora; species Saccharopolyspora antiqui. The sequence goes on along the minus strand of NZ_JBQQBO010000022.1, from coordinate 55,947 downwards.
CACCGGTCGCGAACTCGCCGACCTCTCCCCGGCCTGGCCGTCAACGGGCGCCCGGTCGCGGTGTCATGACTGGCGTCCCAGCAGGGCCTGGGCCCGTCGATTTCCCAGCACCGCGAGGATTTCACCCGCCTCCCGGCGCTGCGCCGCTGCCGCCTGCTCGTCGCCGCCGCGGGCGCTGATCTCGGCGAGCAGTTCCAATGCCGCGGCCTGGTCGGCGGCCATCCGAGCCGCCTGGCAGAGCTCCAGCGCCTGCCAGCCCCAGTCCGAAGCCGCCGCGAGATCTCCGCTGCGCAACTGGGCTTCGGCCAACGACAGGGCCACCTTCGCGCTGTTGGCCGCTTCCCCGAGTTCGGTGAAGAACTCGAACGCCTCGACCAGGTGCGGCAACGCCTCCGCCGCCCGCCCGGCCTGCGTCAACACCTGGCCGGTATGCATCCGGTAGAGCGCGAGCGGTCGAGGCCGCCGTTCGGGCTCGAAGCGGGTCTGCACGATCTCGCGGGACCGCTCGAAGCAGTCCAGCGCCGCGTCGAACTTGCCGCGCCGCTCGTGCACCAGGCCGCGCCATTCGATCGCGCTCTGCTGCCCCCACGCGTCGTCGTGCTGCTCGGCGATTTCGGAGCAGCGCTCGAACTGCCGCATCGCCGCGTCGTACTCACCGACCGCGTAGCACGCCGAACCGTACTGCGAGTGCATCCGCACCTGGGCTTGGGGATCATCGAGCAGTTCGGCCGCCCGGATCCCGATCCGGTGGATTTCCACCAGGTCCACGAAGTAGTTGCGGTCGGTGAAGTACGGGAACAGGCTCTCGCACAACTGCCAGGCGCGGTCGTACAACTCGACCTCCGCCGCGATGCCCACCAACGCCGACAGGGTTTCGCGCTCCGCCTCCAGCTCGCCCAACGCCCGCTGCGCCGCGTGCTCGCCGTGATGCGCCGCGACCACCGCCTCGTACCGCGAGCTGAGCCGACGGCGCTTCGACAGCACGACGTCCCGCGCCATCACGAAGTCGTGGTAGTGCTCGACCATCCGGCGCCGGGCCGCCCGCGCATCGTCGTCGGCGGTCAGCTTCGCCCGCGCGTGTTGGCGCAGCAGCGCGTGGATGCGGTACCGCTCGCCGCCGACCGCAACGATCAGGTTGGCCCGGGCCAGCGCCCGCAGCAGGTCCTCGGTGTCGACGGCTGGCCGGTCGAGCAGCGCCGCGGCCGCGGCCAACGAGAACTCCGTCGCCGGATGGCAGCTCAGCAACCGGTAGGCGAGCTGCTGATCGGTCGACAGCGCCAAGTAGCCGAACTCGAAGGGCCCCTGAAGGGGATTCTCCCCATCGGCTTCCAGGCGCCGCAGCAGATCCGGCGTTATCCGGTCCACATAGGACGATATCGACGAGCGACCGCGCAGCTGGGCGGCGGCCAACTGCAACGCCATGGGATGCCGCCCGCATGCCTCGCTCAACTTCCGCAGCGCGGCATCCTCGTCCGCTGCGCCCGCACCGAGCGAACCGGCCAGCAGCTCGATCGCCGAATCCTCCTCGAAGGGCGCCATCCGCATCGTCTCGATCCCACCGGTGAGGAAGGTGAGCTCGCGTCGGCTCGTGACGAGCACCGCGCTGGTCGACGTCGACGGCAGCAGCGCCCGCACCTGCCCGGCGGTCGCGGCGTCGTCGAGGATCATCAGGATCCGGCGCTGCGCGGTGATCTCGCGGAACGCCGCACCGCGCTCCTCCTCCGTCGGCGGCAGCGCCGAGCCGGTCAGCCCGAGCCGCCCCAGGAAGATGCCCAGCACTTCGGCCGGGGTGCGCGCCCCGGCCGGATCGGATCCGCGCAGGTCCCCGACGAAGATCCCGCCCGGGAACGCCTCGCGCACCCGGTGGGCCCAGCACAGCGCGAGCAACGACTTGCCGATGCCGGGCATGCCGCTGAGCACCACGACCAGCGGGCTACCGGTGCGCTCCGCGTCGTGCCACAGCCGATCCAGTTCGGCGAGCTCCGCGGCCCGGTTGGCGAACCCGAAGTGTTCGGGGTTGAAGGTCAGCATGTCCGGTTTCGGCGGCGTGGTGTGGCCGCCGATCCGCATCACGAGCTGCTCGATGCGACCGGCCTGGATCACGTTGCCCGTCACGTCACCGCTGTTGGCGTTGTGCCACGAGTCCAATCCGACCCCCATCGGCGCTGATGATCTCCTCCTTCGGACCTTACCGGCCGGAACCTCGGAGTGTGACGACATAGACACAGCCCGGCAGGGTTCCCTCTGGCAAAGTCCGGAGGAGCAACCACGGGCAGGAAGCCGGGAAGGAGACGTCGTGCCTGGTGAGCAGTGGGACATCTCGTCCGGGGTCGGTATCACCGCGCTGATGGTCGCCGCCGCCCGCGCCCTGGAGACCACGCGCGAGGACCGGCTGATCGACGATCCGTACGCGGCGGCGCTGGCGAAGGCCGCCGGAGCGCCGGTGCCCGTCGCCGAGTCCGACTTCGGCTCCGGGTGGCAGGACGCCATCGACTACATCGGGGTGCGCTCCCGGTTCTTCGACGACTGGTTCGAGAAGGTCTGCGCCGACGGTTCGCGGCAGGCTGTCATCGTGGCATCCGGCCTGGACACCAGGGCGTTCCGGCTGCCGTGGCCGGACGGCGTGCGGCTGTTCGAGATCGACCAGCCGAAGGTGTTGGCGTACAAGGAAGAAGTGCTCGCCACGCAGGATGCCCGGCCCGGGTGCGATCGCCGCGTGGTTCCGGTCGACCTCCGCGACGACTGGGCCGGTGCGCTCCGGCAGGCCGGTTTCGACCCGACCCGGCCCACCGCGTGGCTGGCCGAGGGCCTGCTGCCCTACCTGTCCGCGGCGGCCGAAGTGCAACTGGTGCGGACGATCCACGAGCTTTCCGCGGCGGGCAGCGAAGCCGCGATCGAGAACCTCACCACGAAGCGGTCCATGCTGCTCGGCCCGGATCTGTCGGAGCAGTCGCGACGCTGGGGCGTCGACCTCGACGAGCTGTTCAGCAGCGAAGACCGGCCCAGCGCCGCGGATCTGCTCACCGAGCGCGGCTGGTTGGTGCAGCGGGAAACCAGCACCGAGGCGGCCGGTCGGTTCGGCCGCGAACTCGGCGGCGCGGCCCGCGGCATTTCGCGGGTCGGCGACCTGCTGACCGCCGAGCTGCCGCACTGAGCAGGCGTGGTCCTACCGCAACGATCACTCATCAGCCGAATCGGACAGCGCTAATTCGGCGAAGCGGATCGGGAAGCCCGCGCCGTCCGGCGAGGCGCACATCGGCCCGGCCTCGGCCGGGACGTCCGGCGGGAAGTACGCGACCCGCAGCAGCGTCTTCGGCTCGCCGCCCTCGGCGGCGTAGCGGATCGTCACGGAGTCGTCGGCGCGCTGCATTTCGAGGGTGATCGACTCGACCGCACCGCACACCGCCGCCAGCGGCACCACGTTCCAGTCCGAGACCTCGCGGGTCACCACCGCGCTGAGCAGCTGCTCGCCGTCGACGTACTCGATGCCGGTCTTGATCCAGTTGCGCTCGTCCAGCCGCAGCAGCAACCCGGCCTGGTCGTACTGCTCGCGGTAGTCGCCGAAGAACCGGGTCGTCAACTTGAACCGCGGCCCCACCTCTTGCAACAGCGCATGCCCGTTGTCCCGGACGAATCCGTAGTGGGTCGTGCGCCAGAAGTCGGTGCCGGAGTCGGTGGTGACCGTCAACCCCGCGTAGGACAACCAGTTCGCCGGTTCGTTGAGCCACCGCCATCCGTCGAGCCCGAACAGCGTGAGGTCCTCGGCCTGCTGCATGCCCACCCGTTTCCACTTGTCCGGCCAGCACGCTCGCCGTCCGGAGACGGCAGACGATATCCGAATCGCACCGTTCGGTGCCAGACCAGCAGTTTCAGAGCTGGTTGACGGCGGTGATGCGCAGCACCACCGTACCGGCCTCGTCGGATTCGGCTAGGTCGATCTCGGCGCTGAGGCCCCAGTCGTGGTCCTCGGCCGGGTCGGCGAAGATCTGCCGCACCAGCCAGCGCTGCGGTTCCTCGGTGATCATCAGCAGCGCCGGGCCGCGCGCGTCCGGGCCGGTGCCGATCTCGTCGTGCTGCTCGAAGTACTCCTCCAGCGCGTCGGCCCACGCGTCGGCGTCCCAGCCGCCCTCGGCATCCAGCGCACCGAGCTCGTCGTAGCGCCGCCGGGCCGCGAGCTCGACGCGCCGGAACAACGCGTTGCGCACCTGCACCCGGAAGGCCCGCTTGTTCGCCGTGACCCGCTCCGGGCCAACGTCGGCCGCCACCACCGCGGTCGGCTCCGCACCCGGGTGCCGCAGCTTCTCCCACTCGTCGAGCAGGCTGGAGTCGACCTGCCGGACCAGCTCGCCGAGCCATTCGATGATGTCGGTGAGCTCCTCGGTCTTGGCGTCGTCGGGCACCGTGTGCCGCAGCGCCTTGTAGACGTCGGCCAGGTAGCGCAGCACCAGGCCTTCGGAGCGGGCCAGCCCGTAGTGGTTGACGAACTCGACGAAGTTCATCGCCCGCTCGTACATGTCGCGGGCCACCGACTTCGGCGACAGCTCGTGCTCGCCGACCCACGGATGCCCCTTGCGGTAGGTCTGGTAGGCGGCTTCCAGCAGCTCGGCCAGCGGCTTGGGGTGGGTGATCTCCTCCAGCAGCTCCATGCGCTCGTCGTACTCGATGCCCTCGGCCTTCATCTGCGAGACGGCCTCGCCACGGGCCTTGAACTGCTGCTGGGACAGCACCTGCCGAGGATCATCCAAAGTGGACTCGATTACCGACAGCAGGTCCAGCGGGTAGTTCGGCGAATCGGCGTCGAGCAGCTGGATGGCGGCCAGCGCGAACGGCGACAACGGCTGGTTGAGCGCGAAGTCGAACTGCAGGTCCACGGTCAGCCGAACCCGGCGGCCCTGCTCGTCGGGCTCGTCGAGGCGCTCCACCACCCCGGCGGCCAGCAGCGCGCGGTAGATCGCGATGGCGCGCAGGATGTGGCGGCGCTGCGTCGGCCGGTCCTCGTGGTTGTCGGTGAGCAGGTGTTTCATCGCGGCGAATGCGTCGCTGTGGCCACCACCGGGCCGGTTGATCACGTTCAGCAGCATCGCGTGGTTGACCGCGAAGCTGGAACGCAGCGGCTCCGGCTCGGCAGCCTCCAGCTTCTCGAAGGTCTTCTCGCTCCAGGACACGAAGCCCTCGGGCGCCTTCTTGCGCACCACCTTGCGCTTCTTCTTCGGATCGGCGGCGGCCTTGGCAAGCGCCCGCTCGTTCTCGATCTCGTGCTCCGGCGCCTGCACCACCACGTAACCGGCGGTGTCGTAACCGGCCCGCCCGGCGCGACCGGCGATCTGGTGGAACTCCCGCGCCTTCAGGTGCCGGGTGCGCACCCCGTCGTACTTGGTCAGGCCGGTGATCAGCACGGTGCGGATCGGCACGTTGATGCCCACCCCGAGGGTGTCGGTGCCGCAGATGACCTTGAGCAGCCCGGCCTGCGCGAGCTGCTCCACCAGTCGCCGGTACTTCGGCAGCATCCCGGCGTGGTGCACCCCGATCCCGTGCCGCACCAACCGGGACAGCGTCTTGCCGAATCCGGCGGTGAACCGGAAGTCGCCGATCGCCTCGGCGATCTCGTCGCGCTGCTCGCGGGTGGCGACCTTGACGCTCATCAACGCCTGCGCCTGCTCCAGCGCCGACGCCTGGTTGAAGTACACGACGTACACCGGAGCCTGCTGCCCGGCCAGCAGTTCCTCGATGGTCTCGTGCAGCGGCGTCTTGGCGTAGCGGAAGGTCAGCGGGATCGGCCGCTGCGCCGAGGTGACCACCGCGGTCTCCCGGCCGGTGCGGCGGGCCAGGTCCTCCTGGAAGAAGCTGACATCGCCCAGCGTCGCCGACATCAGCACGAACTGGGTGCGCGGCAGCTCCAGCAGCGGCACCTGCCACGCCCAGCCCCGGTCGGGTTCGGCGTAGAAGTGGAACTCGTCCATCACGACCTGGTCCACGTCGGCGCGGGCGCCATCGCGCAGCGCGATGTTGGCCAGGATCTCCGCGGTGCAGCAGATGATCGGGGCGTCGGCGTTGACGCTGCTGTCGCCGGTCATCATGCCGACGTTCTCCGCACCGAAGACATCGACCAGGGAGAAGAACTTCTCCGACACCAACGCCTTGATCGGCGCGGTGTAGAAGCTGCGCTTACCCGCGGCAAGCGCGGCGAAGTGCGCGCCGACGGCCACCAGGCTCTTGCCGGAGCCGGTCGGGGTGCTCAGGATCACGTTCGCCCCGGTCACGACCTCCATCAGCGCTTCCTCCTGCGCCGGGTAGAGCTCGATGCCCTGGTCGGTGGTCCAGGACACGAACGCGTCGAACAGCGCATCGGGGTCCGGGGCGTCGGTCGGGCTGGGGAGTTGGTCGGTGAGCTTCATCGTGCTTCCCATCGTCCCTGTCCAACTCCCACCAGGACGACCCGGGGTGGCCGAGCCCGGCACCTCTCAGATCCTGTCTTTGAACTCGTTTTGGGTGGCGGTGCGGGTGGCGGAACTTCAGTGCCTGTTTTTGAAGTGGTCGTGTCGGGCCGTCCACCTCGGGTGAGGTGGCGATTTCGCGCGAAATCGCCAGGTCTGCCACCCGCACCGCGAAGCAAAACGAGTTCGAAGACAGGCTCTCAGAGGTCTTCTCGTCTCCGGGATCCCCGACTCATGTATCTCCGATACACCACGTCGAGGCAGGCCTCCCAGAGAACGCCAGTGGGCAGAGTCTGAGAACCCGCGGCGGTGCAAGTGCCGTACGTGGGCTAAGCGGCTGGCGCCGCCTCAAAAAACAAGCCTCTCAGCGCTGGTCCAGGTGGGTGGGGGCGAACATGCGGAGCCGCTGCGGGAGGACCACGACGCTCGGGCCCGGGGTGCGCAGTGCGGCCGCCAGGTCCTGGCGGAGGCGCTCCGCGGTGGATTCGACGGCCGGGACGCCGAAGGCCGCCGCCAGCGCGACGAAGTCGGGTCGGGCCAGTTCGGTGCCGGTGGACTCGCCGAACGCGTCGGTCAGGTATTCGCGGAGGATGCCGTAACCGCCGTCGTCGACGATCAGCCACGTCACGTCGAGCCGGTGCTGCACGGCGGTCGCGAGTTCGGCGATGCCGTACATCGCCCCGCCGTCGCCGGAGACCGCCAGCACCGGGCCCGCGGTGGCGGCGGCCGCGCCGAGCGCGGCGGGCAGGCCGAAGCCGAGACCACCCGCGCCCTGCGCGCTGTGCAGCGGCGCACCGTCGGCGTTCCACGCCGACCAGGCCCAGTAGCCGAGGATCGTCATGTCCCAGAAGCTCGGCGTGCCCTCCGGCAGCGCGGCGCGGACCTCGGCGAGCACCCGCTGCTCCAAACCCAGGTCCTGTTCCCGCAACCGGGCCTGGATCTTCTTCCGCAACTCGGCCACCGCCTGCTCGGCGCGCCCGTCGGGTGTCCGGCGCGGCACCTTTTCCAGCAGCGCCGACAGCGCGAGTCCCGCGTCGGCGTGCAGGCCCAGCGCCGGGTAGTTCGATTCGAGCTTGCCCGCGTCGGCCTCCACCTGGATGATCCGGCCGCGCGGCGCGAAGCGGTGGTAGTTGCTCGACAGCTCACCCAGCCCGGATCCGAGCACCAGCAGCACATCGGCGGCGGCGAGGAACTCGGTGCTGTACCAGTCCTCCAGCCACGACTGCCCGGACAGCGGGTGCTCCCAGGGGAAGACGCCCTTGGCGCCGAAGGTGCTCAACACCGGGGCGCGCAGCGCTTCGGCCAGTTCGAGCAGCTGCCCGGCCGCTGCGGCGCGGGCCACGCCGCCCCCGGCCAAGATCACCGGCGACTCGGCGCCCGCGAGCAGCCGGGCGGCCTCGTCGATCAGCTCGGGCAGCGGATCGAGGCGGGCCGGGGCGGCGCTGATCCCGGTGATCGGCGGCAGCCCGGCGGGGGCGAGCAGGACGTCCTGCGGGATCTCCACCCACACCGGCCCGTACGGCGGGGTTGCCGCGGACTGCCACGCCGCGCGCAGCGCGCCGGGGATCTGGCTGGCCGTCCGCACCACGTGCACCGACTTCACCACGTCCCGGAAACTCGCCTGCTGGTCGAGGAGTTCGTGCAGGTAGCCGTGCCGACCACCGCCCAGGCCAGCCACCGGGACCTGGCTGGCGATGCCCAGCACCGGCACTGCTGCCGCCCGGGATTCCTGCAGCGACGACAGCGTCAGCAGCGCCCCCGGCCCGGTCGAGACGATCATCGGCGTGACCGGGACCGGGCCGCTCGGGTCGGCGGCCAGCCGGGCGCGGGCGTGGCCGTCGGCGGCGAAGGCGAGGTTGTTCTCCACCCGGGAGCTGATCACCCGCAGCTCGGGGGTCCGCCGCAGCGCGTCGAACAGGCCCAGCGCGTGCTGGCCGGGCAGTCCGAAGACCGTCTCGGCGCCGAGCGCGCGCAGCGCCTCGACCACCAGGTCACCGCCGATCCGACGGTCGGTCATGTCGTCCTCCAGATCATTTGCGATTTCGCGCGAAATCGGCACCCAGCAGCGGAACGCGGGACGAGCTCAACGACAGCCTCTCAGGCCTCGGCGGGGGCCGGTTCGGCGTCGGCGCCGCTGACGCGGCGGTTCCACGCCGCCAGCACCGCCGCGTCGGTGCGCGGCGTCAGCAGGCTCACCACGACGTAGCTGAGCAGGCTCGCGCCGAGACCGTAGTAGATCGGTTCGTTGGCCAGCAGGCCGTGCACCGCCATCGAGATGATCACCACCACCGACCCGACGACCATCGAGACCAGCGCTGCGGCGCGGGTGCCGCGCTTCCAGACCAGGGCACCGAGGATGGCCACCAGCAGCCCGCCGACCAGGATGTTGTAGGCCACCGTCAGCGCGGCGACCACGTCGTCCACCACCGCGGCGATGCTGATCGCCAGCACCCCGAGCACCAGCGTCGTGATCCGGTTCGCGGTGACCTCGGATCCGCCCGGCGCGCGGCGCAGCTTGGCCATGATGTCCGTGGTGGTCACCGTGGAGCAGGCGATCAGCGCACCGCTGGAGGTCGACATCAGCGCGGAGAGCGCGGCGGCCAGCACCAGGCCCCGGACGCCGGTCGGCAGCAGGTTCGCCACGATGGTCGCGAACGCGTCGTCGGCGTCGGCGAGGTTCGGGTACAGCGCCTTGGCCGCGGTGCCGATCAGCGCTCCCGCGAAGCCGTAGACCAGGCAGTACACCCCGGAGACCAGCCCACCGGCGGTCGCCACCCGCGGGCTGCGCGCGGTGAACACCCGCTGCCAGATGTCCTGGCCGATGAGCAGCCCGAACCCGTAGGTCAGCACGTAGGTGACGATCGTCGCGCCGCCGATGCTGGTCAGGTCCAGGAAGTCGGCCGGTACCCGACTCGCCAGCCCGTCGCCGCCGCCGACCGCGACCAGCGCCACCGGCAGCAGGACCACCAGGATGCCGATGGTCTTGATGACGAACTGCGCGATGTCGGTGAGCGTGATCGACCACATCCCGCCGAGCACCGAGTAGAGCACCACGATGGATCCGCCGATGGCGATGCCGACGACGCTCGGGATGTCGAACAGCACGTGGAAGATGGTGGCGAAGGACAGCATCGAGGTCACCGTGAGCATCAGCGTGTAGCCCCACATCACCACACCGGCGATCACGGTCGACGACCCGCCGTAGCGGAGGTCGAGCATCTCCGAAACGGTGTAGACGCGCAGTTTCACCAGCCGCCGCGCGAAGAACGCGTGCAGCGCCAGGATGCCGAGTCCGATCGTCAACACCAGCCAGGCGCCGGAGATGCCGTGCGTGTAGCCGAGCCCGACGCCGCCGATGGTGGACGCGCCGCCGAGCACGATCGCCGACATGGTGCCGGAGTACATGAACCAGCCGAGCCGCCGACCGGCGACGAGGTAGTCGCTCTTGGTGCGGGCCAGGCGCATGCCGATCCAGCCGATGCCGATCATCCCGACGATGTAGAGCGCGATCACCGCGTAGTCACCGACCACGGCGGCCTCCTTGGTGGAAGTGGATCCCGAGTGGGGAAATCGAGCACTGCGGCGCGAGAAGCACGCACCGGTGCGCCCGGCGGGGTCGGCGAACGAGCCGGACCACTGCCGTTGTCGCAACACCGTAGGCCTGGACGACCACCGGCGACATGGGACGATCCGTCCTGGTTCGATCTAGGCTCTGGTCCCTATGACCAGTGGTGTCGTTTCCGCTGCCATTCCGCTGCGGGCGGTCGTCGACGATCCGGGGCTCGCCCTGGACGTCGTCGCGGACAGCATCCGCCCCGGCGCCTTCGACCTGCCGGTGCGCTGGGCGCACGTCAGCGAGCTGCGCGATCCGGCCCCGTACCTGCTGGGTGACGAGTTGCTGCTGACCGCGGGCGTGAACCTCGCCGTCGAGCGGGAAGACGTCGACCGCTACGTCCGGGGCCTGCTCGACGCCGGGGTCACCGCGCTGGGTTTCGGCCTGACGCCGCCGATGCACGAGGAACTGCCGGAGTCGCTTCGCGCCGCGTGCGTGCGGCACGGTCTGCCGCTGCTCGTGGTCGCGCAGCGCACGCCGTTCCTGGCGATCAGCCGGGCCGTCGCGGTCGCGCTCGCCGAGGCCGAGCAACGCGACCAGCGGCGGGCGGCCGTCGCGCGGGAGGCCCTGACCAAGGCGGCCGTCGACGGCCTGGTCCCGTTGATCCGGGAACTCGCGCAGCGGTTGGGCGGTTGGGTCGCCCTGGTCGGGGCGCGCGACGAGCCGGTCGCCGAGCACCGCGCACCGGCACCGTGGCCGCCCGCCGAACTGCCGGAGCTGCTCGCCCGGCTGCGCACCGGTCGCGGGCCCCGCACCGCCACCACCGAGCTGCCCGATGGGACTTCCGTGCTGGCGCAACCCGTTTCGCCGCAGGCGACGGCCTCGCACCTGCTCGTCGTCGGCCGCCGGACCCGCTTCGACGGCGCCGAGCGAGCGATCATCGCCGTCGGCGCGGGGCTGCTCGGCCTGGCGGACCGCTCCGGAACGGGAACCGCCGCGCTCGGTGCGGCCACCACCTCGCTGCTGTTGCACAGCGCGTCGCCCACCGACGTGCTGCGCGGCGTGCTGCCGGTTGATCGCTATCGCGTGGTCGCCGGAGCCGCGCTGCGTCGGCGGCCGAAGGACCGCGCCGCCGACCACGACTGGTTGAGCGCCCGCCTGCGGACGCCGCTGGTGCGGCTCGCCGACGACGGCGGCTTCACCGCGATCGTCGGCACCGCGCCCGATCCGGAGGTCGTCGCCGGGATGCGCGAGCAGGGCTGGCTGGTGGTGGTCGGCCGGGCGCACGACGCGGCGGCGCTGCCGCAGGCGATGCGGGAGGTCGAGAACCTGCTGCACCGCGCCCAGGCGCTCGACCGCCCGATCCTGGCCGACAGCACCGGACTCGGACTGTCCACAGTGGTCGAATCGGCTTCGGCGGAAGCCTTCGCCGCCGAGGTGCTCGGTCCGCTGCACCGGCTCGACCCGGACCAGCGCAGCGGCGGCCTGTTCGACACGCTGCGCGTCTGGCTCGCCCACCACGGCAGCTGGGAGCGGACCTCGACCGCGCTCGGCGTGCACCGCAACAGCGTGCGGCACCGCATCGGGCAGGTGGAACGGACGCTGGGGGTGGATCTCGGCGACCCGGAAGTTCGGATGGAATTGTGGTTCGCGCTGCGCTGGTGTCGCGCCCCCGAGATCGGAGACCATTGAACGGAGACACCGGACTGGGACTCTGGACTGGGCCCACCGGACCGGGCAGCAGACCTGCGTACGGGAGGAGGCGTGTCATGGCGAGCCGGAACGTGCGTTTCGTCGGGGGACCGTTGGACGGTCGGGTCCAGGACCTCCGCGATTCGGAAGCGGTCGCGGGTCGGCTGTTGCGCCACATCCACCTGCACGACGGCCCGAAGATCGAAACCCACTACGAACTGCACTACACCCCGGAAACGGGCTGGGTCTACCACGTCTGCGGCCGCCAGCCGTAAGCCCCGCACCTGAACACATTTCACGTAACGCCACGAGCAGCGCCGTTCTCCGTTCGGGTGACAGGTGAAGGGCACCTTTCGCCAAGTTGGTAGAAGGTGCCCTTCACCTCGTCTTCATCGGGTGAACCCGTGGTGTTGGTGGGTGGGGCGCGCAATTGTTGATGGTCCACAAAACTGCTTGGGACGCGTGTCACAGGTCTGATCAGGTTGGGTTCGGGGGCACCGGCCTACCATCTGTCCCATGGTGGCGCACTCGACGTCGAGCGGCGGCAGCCCGCAGCCCGCCCACACCGTGGAGCCGGGGCGCGCGACGGCCCCGCACGAACGCAGTCCGGAACCGACCCGCGAGCAGTGGCGGGCCCAGGTCGAGAAGGTGCTGCGGCGCTCCGGGCTGCTCGGTGAGCAGACACCGCCGGGACCGGTCGAAGACGCACTGGCCTCGTCCACCTACGACGGCATCACCGTGCACCCGCTGTACACCGAAGGCCCGGCGGAGGTCGGTGTGCCTGGGCTGGCGCCGTTCGTGCGCGGCAGCCGCCCGCAGGGCAGCGTCGCCGAGGGCTGGGACGTGCGGCAGCGGCACGAGAACCCGGACGCGGCCGAAACCAACCGGGAGATCTTGGCGGATCTCTACAACGGGGTGTCGTCGCTGTGGCTGCGGCTGGGGCCCGGTGGGCTGGCCGTGGACGACCTCGCCGACGCGCTCGTCGGAGTCCACCTCGACATGATCGGCGTGACCCTGGACGCGGGTGCCGAATTCGCCGCCGCCAGCGACGCCTTCCTGGCGCTGGCCGCCGAGCAGGGCCTGCGCGCCCACGCGCTGCGCGGCAACCTCGGCGCCGACCCGCTCGGGGTGCGGGCCCGCACCGGCGAAGTCGGCGACCGCAACGGCGCGGTCGCGCTGGCCCGCCGCTGCGCGGCGGAGTTCCCGGAGCTGAAGGCGCTGGTCGTGGACGGTTTGCCGTACCACGACGCGGGCGGATCGGATGCCCAGGAGCTGGGCTGCGCGCTGGCCGTCGCCACGACCTACCTGCGGTGGCTGACCGATGCCGGGCTGGACATCGACACCGCCGCCGGGCTGCTGGAGTTCCGCTTCGCCGCCACCGCCGACCAGTTCCTGACCATCGCCAAGTTCCGCGCCGCGCGGCGGCTGTGGGAGCAGGTGACCCGCTCCAGCGGCGCGTCGGAGTCGGCGCGCGCGCAGTCGCAGCACGCGGTGACCTCGGCGGCGATGCTGACCCGGCGCGATCCGTGGGTGAACATGCTGCGCACCACCATCGCGACCTTCGCGGCCGGGATGGGCGGCGCCCAGGCGGTGACCGCGCTGCCGTTCGACGCCGCGATCGGCCTGCCGGATGCCTTCGCGCGACGCATCGCCCGCAACACCCAGTCGCTGCTGCTGGCGGAATCGCACCTGGCGCAGGTGATCGACCCAGCGGGCGGATCCTGGTACGTCGAGTCGCTGACCGACGAACTGGCGCGCACCGCCTGGCGGTGGTTCCAGCAGATCGAGGCGGCCGGGGGGCTGCCCGCCGCGCTGGAATCCGGTCTGATCGCCGACCGGCTGGCCGCGACCTGGGCCGAGCGCCGCGCCGCGATCGCGCGCCGCGCGGACGCGATCACCGGTGTCAGCGAGTTCCCGAACTTGGACGAGCCGCCGTTGGCGCGGGCGCCCGCCCCCGAGCAGCCTTCGGGCGGTCTGCCGGTGCACCGCTACGCCGAGGACTTCGAGCGGCTGCGCGACGCCGCCGATGCGCACCTGGCCGCCACCGGCAGCAGGCCCGCGGTGTTCCTCGCGACGCTCGGCTCGCTCGCCGAGCACAACGCCCGCGCGTCGTTCGCGCGGAACCTGTTGGCCGCTGGTGGGATCGAGGCCCCCGACGCCGGAGCCACCGAGTCCACTGAGGACGTTCTCGCCGCCTACCCCGGCGCACCGGTGGTGTGCCTGTGCTCCAGCGGCGCGGTTTACGCCGAACGCGCCGTGGACACCGCGCGAGCGCTGCGGGACGCTGGCGCGCAGCGCGTGCTGTTGGCCGGGAAACCGAGCGATCCGGCACCGGCGGGCGTCGACGGGTTCATCTTCGCCGGATGCGATGCGCTGGCCGTGCTCACCGATGTCCAGGCCAGGATTGGAGTGGGGAAATGACGCAGATCCCGAACTTCGCCGATGTCGCGCTGGACACCCCGGTCGTCCCCGCCGACCCGGCGCGGTGGCAGCAGGCGCTGCTGGCCGCCACCGGCAAGGACGCCGACGCGTTGGTGTGGGAAGCGCCGGAAGGCATCGGCATCAAGCCGCTGTACGCCCCGGCCGACGTCGCGGGACTGGACTTCCCGCACACCTATCCGGGTCTGGCGCCGTTCCTGCGCGGGCCGTACCCGACGATGTACGTCAACCAGCCGTGGACGATCCGGCAGTACGCCGGGTTCTCCACCGCCGAGGAGTCCAACGCCTTCTACCGCCGCAACCTGGCCGCCGGGCAGAAGGGCCTGTCGGTGGCCTTCGACCTGGCCACCCACCGCGGCTACGACTCCGACCATCCGCGGGTGGCCGGTGATGTCGGCATGGCCGGAGTGGCGATCGACTCGATCTTCGACATGCGGCAGCTCTTCGACGGCATCCCGCTGGACCGGATGAGCGTGTCGATGACCATGAACGGTGCCGTGCTGCCGGTGATGGCGCTCTACATCGTCGCCGCCGAGGAGCAGGGCGTCGCACCGGAGCAGCTCGCCGGGACCATCCAGAACGACATCCTCAAGGAGTTCATGGTCCGCAACACCTACATCTACCCGCCGCAGCCGTCGATGCGGATCATCTCCGACATCTTCGCCTACACCTCGCAGCGGATGCCGAAGTTCAACTCCATCTCGATCTCCGGCTACCACATCCAGGAGGCCGGGGCGACCGCCGACCTGGAGCTGGCCTACACCCTCGCCGACGGTGTCGAGTACCTGCGCGCCGGACGCCAGGCCGGGCTGGACATCGACTCCTTCGCGCCCCGCCTGTCGTTCTTCTGGGGCATCGGGATGAACTTCGCGATGGAGGTCGCCAAGCTCCGCGCCGCCCGCCTGCTGTGGTCGAAGCTGGTGGCGACCAACGAGGCGAGCAACCCGAAATCGCTGTCGCTGCGCACCCATTCGCAGACCTCCGGCTGGTCGCTGACCGCCCAGGACGTCTACAACAACGTGGTGCGCACCTGCGTCGAGGCGATGGCCGCCACCCAGGGCCACACCCAGTCGCTGCACACCAACGCGCTCGACGAAGCCCTCGCCCTCCCAACGGATTTCTCCGCCCGCATCGCCCGCAACACCCAGCTGGTGCTGCAACAGGAATCCGGCACCACGCGGGTCATCGACCCGTGGGGTGGCAGCTACTACCTGGAGCGCCTCACCGCCGACCTCGCCGAACGCGCCTGGGCGCACATCGATGAGGTCGAGAACGCCGGGGGCATGGCGCAGGCCATCGACGCCGGGATCCCCAAACTGCGCATCGAGGAGGCGGCGGCCCGCACCCAGGCCCGCATCGACTCCGGGCGGCAGCCGCTGATCGGCGTCAACAAGTACCGCTACGACGGCGACGAGCAGATCGACGTGCTCAAAGTGGACAATGCCGGGGTCCGCGCGCAGCAGTTGGCGAAACTTCGGCTGCTGCGGGACGAACGCGACAGCGCGGCCTGCGAGGACGCACTGCGCCGCCTCACCGCCGCCGCCGAGGCATCGCTGTCGGACGAGCGGCCGAACGACCTGGCGCACAACCTGCTCACCCTCGCCGTCGACGCGGCGCGGGCGAAGGCGACCGTCGGCGAGATCTCGGATGCGCTGGAGAAGGTTTTCGGCCGCCACTCCGGGCAGATCCGTACGATCAGCGGCGTGTACCGGGACGAGTCGGGGCCCTCGGAGCGGTTGGAGACCGCCCGCCAGCAGGTCGCCGACTTCGCGGTGGCCGAGGGACGCCGACCGCGCATCCTGGTCGCCAAGATGGGGCAGGACGGCCACGACCGCGGGCAGAAGGTGATCGCCACCGCCTTCGCCGACCTCGGCTTCGACGTCGACGTGGGCCCGCTGTTCCAGACCCCGCCCGAGGTGGCCAGGCAGGCTGCCGAGGCCGATGTGCACATCGTCGGCGTCTCCAGCCTCGCCGCCGGGCACCTCACCCTGGTGCCCGCACTGCGCGATGAGCTGCGCGAACTCGGCCGCGACGACATCATGATCGTCGTCGGCGGGGTCATCCCACCGGCCGACTTCGACGCCCTCCGGCAGGCCGGGGCCAGCGCGATCTTCCCGCCCGGCACGGTGATCGCCGACGCCGCGCTCGGCCTGCTCGACGAACTCCGCACCCGACTCGACCACTGACCATGCCCCGAACCATCGACGTCCAGGACTACGCCAAGGGCGTGCTCGCCGGTTCCCGCACCAAGCTGGCGCAGGCGATCACCCTGGTGGAGTCCACTCGCGCGGATCACCGCGCACTGGCCCAGGAACTGCTCGTCGAACTGCTGCCGCACAGCGGCGGGGCGCACCGGGTCGGCATCACCGGGGTGCCGGGCGTTGGCAAATCGACGTTCATCGAGTCGCTGGGTTCGATGCTCACCGCGGCGGGGCACCGCGTCGCGGTGCTCGCGGTCGACCCGTCGTCGACCCGCAGCGGCGGCAGCATCCTCGGCGACAAGACCCGGATGGGTCGGCTGGCGACCGACCCGGCGGCGTTCGTCCGGCCGTCACCGTCAGCGGGCACGCTCGGCGGTGTCGCGCGCGCGACCCGCGAGACGATCCTGCTGATGGAGGCGGCCGGTTTCGACGTGGTGCTGGTGGAAACCGTCGGCGTCGGCCAGTCCGAGGTGACCGTGGCGGGCATGGTCGACTGCTTCCTGCTGCTCACCCTCGCCCGCTCCGGCGACCAGTTGCAGGGCATCAAGAAAGGCGTGCTGGAGCTGGCGGATGTCATCGCGGTCAACAAGGCCGACGGCGACCACGCGGCCGAAGCCCGCAAGGCCGCGCGCGAGCTGCGCAGCGCCCTGCGGCTGCTCACCCCGCTCAGCGCCACCTGGACGCCACCGGTGCTGACCTGCAGCGGTCTGCAGGGGCTCGGGCTGGATGCGGTGTGGGGGCAGATCGAGCAGCACCGGGCGGTGCTGGCCGAAACCGGCGAACTGGCCGAGAAGCGCAGCCGCCAGCAGGTCGAGTGGATCTGGGCGCTGGTGCGCGACCAGCTGATGTCGGACCTGGCCAACCACCCGGGGGTGCGGTCGATCGTGGGCGAGGTGGAAACCCAGGTGCGGGCTGGAGAACTCACCGCGAGCCTCGCCGCCGAGCGGCTGCTCGATGCCTTCCGGAAATCCTGAACCCGCGCGCAACCTCCCGGCGTCCGATGCGTCCAGTGATCAACAGTCCGACACTGGAAGGAAAGAAATTGCGACGCCACCAAGCTCTCCGGGCCACCACCGCCGTCCTAGCCCTGGCCGCGACGGCCGGACTGGCCGCCTGCGCGCCGTCCCCGGCTCCCGTCTCGCCGTCCGCGCCGGGGGCGCCACGGGCCGGTATCGCGCCCGGTGAGTCCGCGATGCATGGCAGTGACCAGCCGTCCGAGGATCCGGGAGAGGGCACCGGTTTCGGCAAGTGCTCCGCCGAAACGCTGTCGATGCGCGTCGAGTACCACGGCGACGAGGACGTGGCCCGCAGCGCCGACCTGTTCATCGCCAACGTCGGCACCAAAGCCTGCAACCTGCCCGGCTTCCCGGAACTGGCGTTCTACGACGCGAACAACCAGCCGATCAGCATCCCGACCTCGACGATCGGGGAGAGCCAGTCGTTGCTGGAGATCAAGCCGGGCGAACGGTTCTCCGCGCCGCTGGGCTGGTCGTCGAGCCCGGAATCCTCGCCCTGCGTCACACCGAAGACCGTCGGCGTGACGCCGCCGAACACCTCGGAGCAGAAGCAGATCCCGTGGACCGGCGCAGTGGTGTGCGCCAACGGCATCTCGATTTCCCCTTACCAGCGCGCCTGACCCGCCGCGAGTCCACGTAGGACCCGGGCCGATACTGGCCAGGCCAAAAGCCTCGACCTGGGACGGCAGCCATGCGGATCAGCGTTGACCACACCTCCGACGTTCCCCCCTTCGAACAGGTGCGGTCGGCGATAGCGGAGCAGATCAACAGGGGTGAACTGCCGGTGGGCGCGAAGCTCCCAACGGTCCGAGCCCTGGCGAGCGACCTGGGCATCGCGGCCAACACGGCGGCGAAGGCCTACCGCGAACTGGAACACGCTGGCCTGCTCGAAACCCGCGGCCGCGCGGGAACCTTCGTCAGCAGCGCGGGCGACGAGGCAGCAACCCGCGCCGCCGAAGCAGCGCAAACCTACGCCCAGATCACCCGCGCCTTGGGCATCTCCCGAGACGAAGCGCTGTCCATGGTCCGAGCCGCCCTGGAAGCGTGATTTTGCCGGGCTGAAGGGCACCTTTGACCGGCATACTTGGTCAAAGGTGCCCTTCACCCACCACCTGATCAGGTGTTGGGTTGTGCCCAGGTCTCGGCGGCGGGGCGTGGTGGGCGTGACAGGTGAGGGGCACCCGTGACCAACTAACCGGGCCACGGGTGCCCCTCACCTTCAGCCGGACCAATGCGCTGCGCCGGTCGGTGGCCGGTTCCGCTGATCAGGCGGTTTTTGTTGGGGTGCAATGGGATTCGTCACCCGAAAATCGGACCGGTTGGTGGTCGCCCAAAGATCATCCGCTCGGTAGCCTCCATCGCGAACCGCGGGATCCAGGTCGCCGGAGGGCCGTGTTCCGGCGGGCTGCGCCTTTTCGGCGACCGCGGCTCATCGTGTTGCGACTCTCCGGTGGGTTCCTCGTAGGGAGGCGTTTTGCGCGCAGCTGGAGTCGATCTCCTTCCGGTGTTTCCGTTCAGCGATCCCGATGCCACGTTCGCCCGGCTGCGTGCCGTGCAGCCCGTTTCGCGGGTGCTGCTGGCCGGTCAGCCGGTTTGGCTGATCACCCGTTACCAGGACGCGCAGTCGGTGTTCCTCGACCCGCGATTCAGCTTGGCGCGGGCCGCCGATCCGGACGTCCCGAGGCTCGGCACCTTCGAACCTCGACCCGGCCTGCTGCTGTCCATGGATCCGCCGGAGCACACCCGGTTGCGCAAGCTGGTGACGAAGGTGTTCACCGCGCGGCGCATCGAGCAGTTGCGGCCGCACGTGCAGAACACGGTGGACGGCTTGCTGGACCGCCTCGCCACCACGTCGCCGCCGGTCGATCTGATCGAGAACTTCACCGCGTCGCTGCCCATCGAGATCATCTGCGAAATGCTCGGAGTGCCCTGCGAAGACCGGCCCCGGTTCCAGGAGTGGACCGAACTGATCATGACCGTCTCCGGCCGGTCGCGCGCCGAAGTCCAGGCCGGTTGGGCGCGGATGACCGACTACATCGCCGGGTTGGTCGCCGAGAAGCGGCAGCGCCCGACCGACGACCTGCTCAGCTCGCTCATCGCCGCCCGCGACCAGGGCGACAAGCTCGACGAGAACGAACTCGTCCTCTTCGGAATCGTGCTGCTCGTCGCCGGGCACGAGACCACCAAGAACCAGCTGACCAACTCGGTGGTCATGCTGCTCGCCGAGCATCCCGACCAATGGCACCGGCTGGTCGAGCAACCCGAACTCGTGCCGTCGGCGATCGAAGAACTGCTGCGCCTGGTGCCGCTGTTCGGCTCGGACGTGACATTCCCTCGGGTCGCCACCGCGGAAGTCGAGTTGGGTGGCGTGACCATCGGCGCGGGCGACACCGTGCTCGTCTCGCTCACCTCGGCCAACCGCGATGCTGCCGCCTTCGACGCCCCGGAGGTCTTCGACCCCGAGCGCACCGACAACCGACACCTGGCCTTCGGCAACGGCATCCACCGCTGCCTCGGCGCCCAACTGGCCAAGATCGAGCTCGAAATCGGCCTCGGCGGGCTGCTCCGGCGGTTCCCGCACCTGGAACTCGACGTCGACGTCGACGAACTGCCGTGGAACACCGGTGGCTTCATCCGCGGCCTGCACGCCCTGCCGGTCAGGTGGTGAGCGGAGGTCAGCCACCTCGATCCGCAGGGCTCGCATGGTGTTGACCACACCTCGGACGTACCGCCCTTCGAACAGGTTACGGAGCAGATCAACAGCGACGAACACACGGCGGCGAAGGCCTACCGCGAACTGGAACACGCTGGCCTGCTCGACACCCGCAGCCGCGCGGGAACCTTCGTCAGCGACGCGGGCAACCAAGCGGCAGCCCGAGCAGCAGAAGCCGCCGCCACCCACTCCCGGATCACCCCGCCCTCGGCATCCCGAAAGAACAAGCCCTGGCCATCGTCCGAGCCGCCCTGAAAGCGTGATCTTTTCCGAGTGAAGGGCACCTTTGACCGACTTACCCGGTCAAAGGTGCCCTTCACTCATGAGCGGAGATCACGATTAGGAGCGGGGTGGCGGTGTCGCATTCCTTTTTGCGAGCGGGAGATCAGGGTCCGGTGGACGCTGGGAGACGGCCCGTTGCGGGCCAGGCGTGCCTACCGGGACGCGTGGCTCAGAGAACGCCAGCGCCATTAACCCGCAGGGCCACCGAATTCGATGGTTGCGGTGCCCGCGCACCGACATGCGACACGGTCAGTAACTGGGTGCGACTGTTCAGGTGATGGATTTGGACTGCGGTGCAACGGGTTTCGTCACTCAAATTTCGGATGGGCCGTTGGTCGCCGACCCACCGCCGGGCTCGGTACGCTGCGCAGGAACTGCCTGTTTTGTCCGAAATTTCTGGGGTTTCGGGGAATTTCACCGGTTGGCATATTCCGTCGAATCGGGTCGTCCGCCAACGGTTTCGGCTGCCCTGATGCGCTTGCCGGTTCCCCTTGAGAGGAGGGCGTTGTGCGTGCCGAAAGCGATCTTCCGGTTTTTCCCCTGAGCGACGCTGGTGGTGACGACGGCCTTCGGATCTCCCGGTTGCAGGCCGCCGCGGATCCCGTTTCGCGCGTGCGACTTTCCGGCCAACCCGTTTGGCTGGTGACCCGGTACGCCGAAGCGCACGCCGTGCTCGTCGACACGCGGTTCAGCCTTGCCCGCGCCACCGATCCGGGCATTCCGCGCCTGGGCACCTTCGAACCACCGCCCGGCCTGCTGGTGTGCACCGATCCGCCGGAGCACACCCGGTTGCGCAAGCTGGTGGCCAAGGTGTTCACGGCGCGGCGCATCGAGCAGTTGCGCCCGCGCGTGCAGGAAGTGGTGGCCGGGCTGCTGGACCGGCTCGCCGCCATGTCGCCACCGGTCGACCTGATCGAGCACTTCACCGCCCCCCTGCCCATCGAGATCATCTGCGAGATGCTGGGGGTGCCCCACACGGACCGACCGCGCTTCCAGGACTGGACCGAGCGGCTCCTCACCACCAGCGGCTTGCCCCGCGACGAGGTCCAGGCCGGGTGGACGCGGATGGGCGAGTACGTCGCGGGGCTGGCCGCCGAGAAGCGGCGCAACCCCGGCGACGACCTGCTCAGCGCGCTCACCGAGGCCCACGACGAGGGCGACAAGTTGGACCAGAACGAGCTGGTCCTCTTCGGAATCGGGCTGCTCGTCGCCGGGCACGACACCACGAAGAACCAGCTGGCCAACTCGGTCGTCGTGCTGCTCGACGAACACCCGGACCAGTGGCGGCGGCTGGTCGAGCACCCCGAGCTCGTGCCGACGGCGGTCGACGAGCTGCTGCGGTACGTGCCGCTGTGCGGCCACGACGTGACCTTCCCCAGGGTCGCCACGGCGAAGGTGGAACTGGGCGGCGCGACCATCGAGGAAGGCGACACCGTGCTCGTGGCGCTGGCCGCCGCCAACCGCGACGCGGCGGCGTTCGACGACCCGGACGCCTTCGACCCCGCGCGCGCCGAGAACCGGCACCTCGCCTTCGGCGGCGGAATACACCGCTGCCTCGGCGCGCAACTGGCGAAGATCGAACTCGAAGTCGGCCTCGGCGACCTCCTCCAGCGCTTCCCCCAGCTGGAGGTTGCGACCGACGAACTCCTTTGGAAGACCGGGGTATTCATCCGCGGCCTGCACGCCCTGCCGGTCAGGTGGTGAGCGGAGGTCAGCCCACCTCGATCTGCAGGGCTCGCATGGTGTTGATCTCGTCCTGCTGGGTGACCAGGACGTCCTGGGCCATCTCGTGGACCTGTTCCTCGCGGCCTTCGGTGAGGAAATCGGTGGCCATGGTGAGCGCGCCCTCGTGGTGGGCGATCATCAGCTGCAGGAAGAGCCGGTCGAAGTCGGCGCCTCGGGACGCCGCGAGCTGGGCGAGCTGTTCCGGCGTCGCCATGCCCGGCATGTCCGCCATACCGGTCATGTCCGCCATCCCCGGCATGCCCGCGTGCTCGTGACCGCCGTGCTCGTCGAGGCCCCGGCTGGCCAGCCAGCCCTGCATGGCGCTGATCTCCGGGCCCTGCGCCGCGCCGATCCGGTCGGACAGCGAGCGGAGCTTGGCGTTCGCGGCGCGTTCCGGGGAAAGCGCGGTCAGCTGCACGGCCTGCTGGTGGTGCGCGATCATCTTGCGCAGGTAGTCCGCCTCGACTTCGACCGGCTGACTCGGCTTCGGTGTGACGCTGGCCACCACCTGCGGCTCGTCACCCGGCGCTCCCGGCAGCACCACCGCCGGCGATGTCTGCTCGGCGGCACATCCACCGATCACACCCGCTGCCAGCAGCAACGCAAATCCGGTGGCTAACCGACGCATCTGACAATCCTCCTTCTACCGGGCCAAATGCCCCCAGGCGGCCTATTGGGGTGGCAAGCGGACATCACGATACTGATCATCGGCGGCGCCTCGGTACCGCTGATTGCGACTGCCCTGATCCGGGGCAGCAACTTCAGCCCAGCATGGGGGTGGATGGTCTTGAAACCGAGTTCCAGAGTTCGATGGCGAGCCGTTGGGGCCGCTGTCGGCGTATTAGCCCTCGGTCTGACCCTCGCACCGGCATCCGCGGCGACCCCGCCGAACGATCGCCCGGAGGAACACTCCGCGCAGACCGTCGCCGCCCCGTCGAGCGAGATCATCAAGAGCGACAACATCACGCAGACCGCGAACCTGCCGAAGCAGCCGCCGTTCGACACGCTTGAGGCCTACGGCACGGACATCGCGTTCAAGCAGAACTACGCGTTCGTCGGCAGCTACGACGGCTTCGTCGTCTACGACATCGCCAAGCCGAAGAAGCCGGAGATCGTCGCGCAGGTGCTCTGCCCCGGCGGCCAGGGTGACGTCTCGATCTCGGGCAACCTGCTGTTCGTCTCCACCGACTACCCGCGCACGAACAACACGTGCACCAGCGAGGAGACCGACGCGGCGGACCCCAACGGCTGGGAGGGCATGAAGGTCTTCGACGTCAGCGACCCGGCCAAGCCGCGCTACGTGTCGGCGATCTCCACCGACTGCGGTTCGCACACCCACACCCTGGTGCCGGACAAGGCCGGGGAGGCGGTGTACCTCTACGTCTCCTCCTACGGTCCGCGCGCGGAGTTCCCGAAGTGCCAGCCACCGCACGACAAGATCTCGATCATCAAGGTGCCGCTGGACAATCCGGCCGAGCCGGTGCTGGTCGACGCGCCGGTGCTGTTCCCGGACGGCGGCAACCCGGGCACGCCGACGACCAGCGCGACCACCGGCTGCCACGACATCACGGTGTTCCCGGAGAAGGACCTGGCCGCCGGTGCCTGCATGGGTGACGGTGTGCTGTTCGACATCTCCGACCGGGAAGCGCCGCGGGTGATCAACCAGGTCCGCGACGACCAGAACTTCGCGTTCTGGCACTCGGCGACGTTCAACAACGCGGGCACCAAGGTGATCTTCACCGACGAGCTCGGCGGTGGCGGCGCGCCGACCTGCAACGAGGCGACCGGCCCGACCCGCGGTGCGGACGGCGTCTACGACATCGTCGGCTCCGGTGCGGACGCGAAGCTGGAGTTCCGCAGCTACTACAAGATCCCCCGCCCGCAGGCCGATACCGAGAACTGCGTGGCGCACAACGGTTCGCTGATCCCGGTCGAGGGCCGCGACATCATGGTGCAGGCCTGGTACCAGGGCGGCGTGTCGGTGTGGGAGTTCACCGATTCCTCGCAGCCGCAGGAGATCGCCTACTTCGAGCGCACCGCGTTCGACCCGGCGAAGCTGCAGCTGGCGGGTTCCTGGTCGGCGTACTACTACAACGGCTACATCTACTCCAGTGGCATCCAGGAAGGCCTGGACGTGCTGGACATCCGCGACGAGCGGACGGATCCGGCCAAGAAGGTCCGCTACGAGGAGTTCAACCCGCAAACCCAACCGGTCTACCAGAACTGACCTGACAGCAACGAGAAACGGCCCCGCCACCTCCGGCGGGGCCGTTTCTCGTTGCTGGTCCCGGTAATCTCCCCGGCGCTCAGGACAGGTCGGTTCCGCCGAGGAAGTCCGGCACGTCGAAGGACAGCAGCGGGTCGCCGTAGAGCTCCCCGGCCGCGACCTCACAACCCATCTCGCGCCAACTGGCGGCCTGTTCTTCGGTTCGGATGCTGCCGACCCACAGCCGCGCCCCGCAGGCGTGGATCAGCGGAACCACACCGCGGATCGCCCGCACCTCCGGCAGATCGGCGGATTCCGCGGTGCGCACGAGTTCGACCAGTTCGTCGGCCACCCGCACGGCGTCGACCGGCAGGTCCCGCACCAGGCGCAGTTCCGCCGGTGAACCGTGGAAGCCGTGCACCGACGTCTTGATGCCGCGGCTGTTGAGGTGGCGGACGTTGTCGCGGGTCTCCTCGTTGTCGCCGCTGATCGCGGCCACCGGCAAGCACAGCCGCAGCCAGGTCGGGTCGACGTCACCGGCGGCGAGCATCCGGTGGATCACCGCGGCCAGATCCGGATCCTGCCCCTGGTTCGGGCTCAGCGACACGGTCAACTGCACCCGGTGCCCGGCGGCGTGCCATTCGCACAGCTGCTGCCACGCGGTTTCCAGCATCCAGTCCCGCAACGACAGCGTGACGCCGGAGCGCTCCGCCAGCCGCAGGCAGGTCTCGTGTTCGAGGGTTCCGTATCCGCCTGTCTCCCAACGCAGTCCGGCTTCCAGCGAGATCAGCTTGCCGCTGTCGACGAACGCCAGCGGTCGGTAGACCACGTCGAACTCGCCCAGCTCCAGCCCGCCGGGCATCACCGCGGCCAGCTTGGACTCGATCCGCTCCTCCGGTGCCTTGTCCGGGTCGAACAGCGCCCACTGCCGCTTGCCGGCCGCCTCCGCGCGGCGCAGCGCGACGTCGGCGGCCCACAGCATGTTCGCCGCGTCCGCCTCGGCCACCACCCGCTGCACCACGCCGACGCTGGCCGACGCGGCGATGCCCTGTCCCCCGATGTAGACCGGCTCGGCGAGCAGCTCGTTGATCAGCTGGGTCAACTTCGGCACCGACGGCGTCTTCTCCTGCTCCCAGACCAGCATCGCGAACTCGGTGCCGCCGAAGCGGGCGACGATCGCCTCTTCGTCCTCGACCAGCCGCTCCAGCCGCCGGGCCACCTCCTTGATCACCCGGTCGCCGGTCTCGTAGCCGAGACCGTCGTTGATCAGCTCGAAGCCGTCCAGTCCGAGCTGGTAGAGCGCCAGTCGGGAGTCGGGCGGCAGGTTCGCCAGGGCCGCTTCCAGCCTGGTGTGGAAGAACTGCCGGTTCGGCAGCCCGGTCAGGGCGTCGTGCAGCGCCTGGTACTGGAAGCGTTCTTGCAGCAGGTGCAGCTCGGTGATGTCCTCGACCATGGTGACGAAGTTGCGCGGTGTGCCGTCGGAATCCCGCAGCACCGACACCGCGAGGTACGCCCACGCTTCTTCGCCGTTCGCGCGCAGCAGGCGTTTGCGCTCGCCGAGGCGCTTCGAGCCGCCGCCCTCGGCCAGTTCGGCGTAGGCGGCCGCCAGGTACTCCGCGTCGTCGGCGTGGAACAGGTCGTGGATGGTCATCGCCGCCAGGTCTGGCGCCTGGTATCCGAGGGTGTCCTCCCACGCCGGGTTCACCTGGACGAACTTCCCGGTGAGGTCGCAGATCGCGACGCCGATCGGCGTCGTGGTGAACACCTCGCCGAACCGCGCCTCGCTGGCGGCCAGTTCCCGATCGGCGTTCAGCTTCGAGCGCAGCAGGGCCCGCTTGAGCGTCTCCTGCTGGTCGAAGGTGCTCTGCCGGTCCGCGGCGGCGTAGCCGGCCGCGATCGCGATCACCAGGGCCAGGACGCGGTGCACCGCGTCGTTGCCGCGCTGGTCGACCAGCACGTCGCGCAGCAGGTCCAGGCTCAGCGAAAGGCTGTTCACCCCGGTGGCGCGGATGTCCACCAGCCGGGTGCCGACCACCCGACCCACTTCGTCCACAATAGACGGATTGTCCAATGCCGCGATGACCTGGTCGACGAGCTCCAACAGGGTGTCCTCGACGGTCTGCCGGGACAGCGGGATGTACGAGGCGATGCTGAGCTCGGCAGCCCAGCGGTGCGCCACCTCGGCCTGCCAGTCGGCATCGTGCCGCTGCCGGACCAGTACCTCCGACGACGCCTGCGGGGCGTTCGCGGTTCCCTCGCTCATCTCAACCGTCCGTCGACTTCCGCCGAAAATCGCCCCAGTGGATCGCCTCAGTGCCACGCCTTCCTAGCATCACCGCGAATCAGCGCCACGCCCCCCGTGATCGCCTCATCTCTTGCGTCCCGCCCCCGCGTAGATCTGCGAGCCACCTGGCTCGTCAGCGGCCTGTTCGGGCCGCTCGGGTCGCCACAGCGCGGTACCGACCACCCCCGGGGGCACCAGCTCGAAACCGGTGAACAACTCGGTGATCTCGGCGTGCGTCCGGGTGTGGATGGGGTCGGCGCTGTGCCGCATGACCGCGATCACACCCGCCATCTCGTCCGGGCTGATGTCCGCGGTGAAGTGCGACAGCACCAGGTAGCTGCCGGGCACCAGCGCGTCCCGGTAGTGGGCGATGATCGCCGGAGCGTCCGCCTCGTGCGGCACGAAGTGGAAAACACCGGCCATGATCAGGCCGATCGGCTCGTCGAAGTCCAGCAGCCGCCGGGTCTCCGGATCCTGCAGGATCGCGTCGGGTTCGAGCATGTTGGCCTGGATGACGGTGGCGTTGTCGTTGTCCCGCAGCAGCAACTCGCTGTGCGCGACGGCGACCGGCTCGTAGTCCACGTACACCACCCGCGCCTGCGGATCGGCGTCCTGGGCGATCTGGTGCACGTTGCCGACCGTCGGGATGCCCGAACCGATGTCGAGGAACTGTCGGATGCCCTGCTGCGCCATGAACACCACGGCGCGGCGCAGGAAGGAGCGGTTGAGCCGGGCGACATCGCGGGCGCTGGGCAGCGCGGCGAGGAACTTCTCCGCCAGCGCACGATCAGCCGCGAAGTTGTGCGCGCCGCCCAGCAGGTAGTCGTAGAGCCGTGCCGCGCTGGGGATCTCCTCGTCGACGTTGTCGGGTACCCACATCGCCTGTTCGGTCACGGTTCGCCTCACCTTCGTGCCAGTGCGTGTCGACCAGACTACTGGGTGACACCAGCCGCCCTTGTTCGACGTAACCCGGCCGCGACCGTCGGTATCGATCGAGACCGCCATTCAGCGCAAAACCGACACGATTACCCCGCGGTAGCCGCGGGGATCAGTGCGCCGCTTCGAGCGTTTCGCCGTCGGCGACCATCGCGTCGAGTTCGGCGACGTCCTCGGCGGTGAGCTCCAGGTCCGCGGCGGCGGTGTTCTCCTGGAGGTGCTCCACCGACGAGGTGCCCGGGATCAGCAGGATGTTCGGCGAGCGCCGCAGCAGCCAGGCCAGCGACACCTGCGCCTGGGTGGCACCGCGCCGCTCGGCCACCGCGCGCAGCACGCCGTCCGCGCGGGCCCGGCTGTCGGCGAACCCGGAACCCAGCGGGAAGAACGGAACGAATGCGGCACCCGCTGCCGCGGCCTTCTCCAGCAACTCCGCCGATGTGCGGTTGACCACGTTGTAGAGGTTCTGCACGGCCGCGATGCGGGTGTGCCGCTGCGCTTCCTCGAACTGGGCGGCAGACACGTTGGACAGCCCGATGTTGCGCAGCAAGCCCTGCTCGCGGAGCTCGATCAGCGCCCCGAGCTGGTCGGCCAGCGTGATGCCCGGCTGGTCGGCGAGGTACCGCAGGTAAACCAGGTCCAGCGCTTCGAGCCGCAGGCGGCGCAGGTTGTCGTGCACCTGGGCGCGCAGCGCGTCCGGATGCCCCAGCGGCAGCCAGCCACCCTGGTGGTCGCGGTAGGAGCCGATCTTGGTCACCAGCACCAGATCGTCGCCGTAGGGGTGCAGCGCTTCCGCGATCAGCTCGTTGACCACCCACGGCCCGTAGTAGTCGCAGGTGTCGATGTGGTTGATGCCCAGTTCCACCGCACGCCGCAGCACCCGGATCGACCGTTCGCGGTCGCTGGGCGGGCCGAACACACCCGGCCCCGCCAACTGCATCGCACCGAAACCGACTCGGCTGACCAACAGATCCGCGGCCAGCGGGAATTCGCCACCCAGGGCGCTGGAAGCACTCGTCACGCCGCGATGCTGCTCGAAAAGAGCCGCCGATGCAACCAGCACTGCGCCACCGAGCCCAGCCACCGCACCGCCAGCGACACCAAGAGAGTGCGCGGGTTGGTTTGCGTGGCGGTGCGGGTGGCAGACCTGGCGATTTCGCGCGAAACCGCCACCCGCCCCGCGTGGGAGACGGCGATTTCGCGCGAAATCGCCCACCTCACCCGAGGCGGACGGCCCGACACGACCACTTCAAAGACAGGCACTCAGACGCCCCCTCGGTCCGGGATCCCCGACTCATGTATGTCCAGCCACATCGTGGCTGTCCTCGCGAGAAGGCCTCTGAGAACCCGCGGCGGTACGAGTTGCGAGGGTGGTGGGAAGCGGCTGACGCCGCTTGCCTGACGACCACCCCTGCTACGCCCGATCCGCGCGAGCTCTAAGTCAGAGTCACGAGCGTTCATCCTGGTAAAGAACCGGAGTGAACGCTCACGACTTTTTCTATCCACAGTAGACATTCATGGCGGACGAAACCTCCCTAGTCCCGCCGAAACGACACGAGCGGCGTCTTGCGACCCAGGGTGAACACGGGTTTACTCCTGAGGTGAACACAAGTTCACATCGATCGCGAGGAGCCAGATGAGCAACGCCACCTCCGCTTCCCCCGCCCCGCCGCGACGTTCGAAACTCGTCATCGGGGTGCTCGCATCGTGCGGGATCGCGGTGTCGTTGATGCAGACCCTGGTCGTACCGCTACTACCGGAATTCCCCCGACTCCTCGACACCACGCGCGCCAACGCGGCCTGGCTGGTGACCGCGACACTGGTGGCCGGTGCGGTGTGCGCGCCGGTGCTCGGCCGACTCGGCGACATGTACGGCAAACGGCGGATGCTGCTGGTAGCGCTGGCGACGATGTCGCTCGGCAGCGCGCTCGGCGCGGTCAGCGACGAGTTCATCGCGGTGCTGGTCGGCCGGGTGCTGCAAGGCGCGGCGATCGGCGTGGTGCCGTTGGGCATCAGCATCATGCGTGACGAGTTGCCCGAGGACCGGGTCGGTTCGGGAATCGCGCTGATGAGCGCGACGCTGGGCATCGGTGGCGCGGTGGGGCTGCCGGTCACCGGGCTGGTGGCCGAAAACCTCAACTGGCACTGGCTCTTCGCGGGCGCGACCGTGTTCGGCATCGGCGAGATCCTGCTCGTCCGACTGGTGGTGCCGGAATCGTCGCTGCGCAGCGGCGGCCGGTTCGACTTCGTCGGTGCGCTCGGCCTGTCGGCGGCGCTGACCTGCCTGCTGCTGGCGATTTCGAAGGGCAACGACTGGGGTTGGACGAGCGGTCTCGTGCTCGGCCTGCTCGCGGCGGCAGCGGCGCTGTTCGTGCTGTGGGGCTACTACGAACTGCGCGTCGCCGCGCCGCTGGTGGACCTGCGGGTGTCGGCGCGCCCCACGGTGCTGCTGACCAACATCGCTTCGGTGCTGGTCGGGCTGGCGATGTTCGCCGGGTTCATGGTCGGCGCGCAGATCATGCAAGCCCCGGAGGGCACCGGCTACGGCTTCGGCATGTCGCTGGTGGTCACCGGGTTGGTGCTGCTGCCGATCGGTGGCGCGATGGGTGTGTTCTCGCCGGTGTCGGCGCAGATCTCCCGGCGGCGCGGGCCGCGGACCACGCTGATCCTGGGCGGCGCGGTGCTGACGCTGGGCAACCTAGCCGGATCCCTGCTGCACGACCCGTTACCGCTGGTGGTGTTCAACCTGACCGTCGTCGCGATCGGCGGCGCGCTGTCCTACGGCGCCCTGCCGACGCTGATCATGCAGGCGGTGCCGCCGACCGAAACCGCCGCGGCCAACAGCCTGAACAGCCTGGCCCGCTCGATCGGGACGTCCAGTTGCAGCGCCATCGTGGTGGCGCTGACCACCGGGTCGGTGGTGCAGATCTCCGGGGTGAACTACCCGTCGTTGTTCGCGTACTCCTGGGTGTTCACGGTGGCCGGTGGGGCGGCACTGCTGGCCGCGGTGATCGCCGCGGCGACCCCGACCGCCCGTCGGTACGTGCCTGTTACCGCTCAGGTGGCGACCGCGATCGGGCGGTCACGCTAGCCTGAACGACATGCCCAGCACGGGTCCGGCCGCAGCGGTCAGCGAGGACCAGCGGCGCGACGCGTACGCCACCCGCGAGGTCATCCTCAAGATGGCCCGCCGCCGCTTCTCGTCGTGCGGCTACGCCGATGTGACGCTGCGCGACATCGCCGCCGACGCGGAGGTCAGCGCGGCGCTGGTGGTGAAGTACTTCGGCAGCAAGGAGAACCTGTTCGAGGAGGCCTCGACCTTCGAGCAGGACGCCGAACGCCTGCTGGACTGCGAACTCCCGCACCTCGGCGAACACCTGGTCCGAACCCTGTTGGACTACCACGACCGCACCCAGGGCGACCCGATGGTCCGGGCGGTGTTCACCTCGTCACGACCGGCGGGAGCCCAGTTCCGCGCGAACTTCGAACGCCAACTGGTCACCCGCCTGGCCAAGCGCCTCCCCGGACCGCAGGCCCGCCTCCGGGCGGAACTGGTCTGCAGCCACCTGATGGGCCTAGGAGCAGCCCGCCTGGTCCTGCGCACCAAGGCGATCAGCGCGGAACCCAAGGAGAACCTGATAGCGATCACGGCTCCCCTGCTCCAGAACTGGCTCAACGGCCCGCTGTAGAGGTGCCGAGGTGCGCCCGGCCTGCGCGCAGGATGGCGAGGTTAGCTGGTACGAACCGGAATGATCAGTCACGAGCCTCTGCCAGCACCGGAGCGAGGGCTTCGCGGAGCTGGGTTGGGTTTTGGTGGTGCAGTGCTTGCATGCCGAGTCCGCGAGCTGCCTCGACGTTCTGGAGGGTGTCGTCGACGAACAGGCAGCGGGCGGCCGGGGCACCGGCGCGCGCGGCCGCTACGCGGTAGATGTGCGGATCTGGTTTGGCGGTACCGACTCGGGCGCTGTTGACGACATCGAACGGCATCGCATCCATGCTGATCACGCTGCCATGCGCGGAGTGCGGCGCGGTTGAGCCCCTGGCTGTTCCTCAGCGGACTTCTAGGACTGGGATTCGGCAGTGGACGTTTTCGCCTCGTACCGATTCCCATTCGTCGGCTTCGCGGAGGTGGACCAGACCCTGTGCCACCAGGGTGTCGATGTGTTCGCCGACCTTGCGGGATTCCCAGACGTGGGCGACCGTCGCCACCACCAGGCCGCCGGGGCGGACCACCCGGACCAGTTCGTCGAAGACCTCCGGGCCGACGTGACCGTCGGTGATCGTGCCGACGCAGATCGCCGCGCTGTAGCTGTCGTCCGCGATGTCCAAGCGCTGCGTCAGGTCGGCCTTGTTCAGGTGCCGGTACACGCCGCGGGCCCGGGCTTGGTCGAGCATGCCCTGCGACAGGTCGACACCGTCGATCACCGGCACCGACCGGGCCGCCAGCGCCGTGCCGACCAGACCTGTCCCGCAGCCCGCGTCCAGCACCGGTCCCGGATCGCCGCCTGCCAGATCGACCAGTCGATTCGCGGCGTTCGCGGGCGCCACGTAGTCCATGCCCTCGATCATGTCCGCGTCGTAGTCCGCCGCCCACTCGTCGTAGACGGTTTCGGCTTCCGCCTTGCTCTTGAGGTCGTACGCGCGCTGCAGCTTCGGGCTGCGCTCGGCCATGATCGACACTCCCTTCGCTCGGATCGCCCAACCCTGTCATGATCCGAATCCGCGGAGTACGACCAAAATCACAGCACTGCCACGCGATCATCCGACCACGCAGCGCGTGACCCCTTTCAGGTGAGAGGTGAAGGGCACCTTTTACCAAGTAAGTTGGCGAAAGGTGCCCTTCACCCCGTTCCCATCACCCGCGTTCGCGGGGTTGTTCAGGCTGAGCGGCCGAGGACTGTGGAGTGGGGGATGCCTTCGAGGGCTTTGGTGAATTGTTCGATTACGTCGGTTAGGGGGGCTGCGGTGTCTGGGTGGATGCTGAGTTGGTCGCCCACCAGCGTGAGGTGCTTGTCGAGTACGAAGAGGCTTTGCACCGCGTGTCGGGCGCCTAGGGAGTGGATTACCGGGCGGAGTGCGTAGTCGATGGCCAGGACGTGGGCGATGCTGCCGCCGGTGGCCAGTGGCAACACCGCCTTGCCCGCGAAGCCGAACTGCGGCAGCAGGTCCAGGAACGTCTTGAGCAGGCCGGAATAGGCCGCCTTGTAGGTCGGCGTGGCCAGCACGATGCCGTCGGCCTCGGCGACCCGGCCGATGGCGTCGGCGATCGCCGGGGCGCGGGTGTCGGCACCGAGCAGCGCGTCCGCGGGCAGGGTGCGAACGCGCAGGTGTTCGACGCCGCAGCCGGAAGCCGCCACGCGTTGCGCCACGTGTTCGCCGATCCGCTCGGTCTTCGAAGTGCGCGACGGGCTGCCGGAAATTACCAGAACGCTGGACACACGTGCTCCCTGGGTCCGAGTTTCAAGTCCACTGTGGACTGTTGCTGAACCGGGTCCGCACTGCCGCGCGGGAACCGGGCTGGCGGAGCGCTAGGGCCGACACGCTTGGGCGGACACGCGGCGGAAATCCACGTGTCGCCGCTTCGTGAACACCGGGAACGTCACGAAACCAATCGTGGGCAGAGCAGCAGCGGCATGTCAATCGGCGGGCCGCACGTCCCACCAACCGGACGCTTCGCCCGACCCCGCTTCGACGATGCCAGGCGCTGAATCGGTTGCGATGTGGCGCTCGACACGAACCCGGCCCCGCCCAGTACCCCATGGGACCAGTACCCCATTCGACCACAGTGGACGGTCAGGTGTTCGGCCGCCGGGTGGCGCGCGGCATCGGGATCGCCGCCGGGTAGCCGACCCGCATCAGCAGCTGCGGCACACCACCGAGGCCGAGTTCGTCGCGCAGCCCCAAGCGCACCTCGGGCACGCGCAG
The DNA here is from genome assembly GCF_052246905.1 of Saccharopolyspora antiqui. Classification (NCBI taxonomy): domain Bacteria; kingdom Bacillati; phylum Actinomycetota; class Actinomycetes; order Pseudonocardiales; family Pseudonocardiaceae; genus Saccharopolyspora; species Saccharopolyspora antiqui. Next base: position 22,544 of record NZ_JBQQBO010000022.1, on the reverse strand, counting down.
CGGCTGGGTCATCACCGAGGCGGCCAGGCCCAGCCGGGTGGCCTCCAGCCAGGCGCGCTCGGCGGCTTCACCTACCTGGAGGTGATCTCGCGGACTGTCCGTGATCGTGCTGAAGACCAGCACCGATTCCTGCGCCAGCCATCGCGCGACGCGCTCCGGGTGCAGCTGGGCCTTGGCGCCGACCCGGCCGACCGCGGGCAGGTCGATGCCCGACGGCGCGTCTGCCGCGATCGGTGCGATCCAGACGTCCAGCTCGTGCTGGTAGCTCGGTTCGTCGTGGTCGGCCCGCGCGGCGTGGCCGAGCAGCCTCGCCAGCGCGCGCTCCTCCGCAGGCCCGTGCACCCAGGCGGCCTGCGTGGTCGACGCGTCGAGCACGGCGGCGCGCGCCAGGTGCGGCACCGGCCGGTCGGTGAAGGCCCGCCGGAAGTCGACCAGGTGGGCGATGGCCTGCCAGCGGTCGCGGTCCACCGCCGTGGCGTGGTGCCGGTGGGTGCCGATCACGGTCGCCGCGCCCTCCCGCTGCTCGTCGACGTGCCAGTGCGCATCGGTGGCCCAGCCGAGACCGCGCAGCGCGGTCACCAGGTTGGCCACCGCCGCCCCGCACGACATCCGCCGGTCGCGTCCGTCCGGGTCCTGCTGGACCAGCTCCGCCATCGAGCGGAGTCGGAGCGTGGCGGTGCGCCCGCGCATCCGCAGCGACCAGGGCTGCGGGCCGTGCACCGACGGGGTGCAGCGCACCGCCTCGGCCAGCGCGGCGACGTCTTCGCGAGTCCACGAACGCTCGTCGGGGGGTTCAACCGGGGCCCGGCGAAGCATCGGGAACCAGTCCATGGGTTGATCACCTCCATGCGGTTCACCGTGCCGCCGATAGCACACCCTCAGCAGAGGACAAAGTCCCGGCCTCCGAATGCGGCGCAGCGCCCGGTGTGGGCGAACTGGCCAACTCATCCGACGTTTTTCGGCGTTTTGGCACTGGCGTACTCACGGGTCGGACGACGAAGCTGGGGGCGCGACACCGAATGGAGGAACGCATGTCGACAGCACCGCGCAATACTGCGTTGTGGCACCCGTTCGCGGACATGTTCGAGGTCAAGGGCAGCCAGTTCTGCGTCAGCAAGGCTGACGGGGTCTGGATCCACGACCAGGACGGCCGCCGTTACCTCGACGGCACCGCGAGTCTCTGGTACGCCAACGTTGGCCATGGTCGCGCTGAGATCGTCGAGGCCGCCGCAGCGCAGATGCGCACGCTGGAGTCCTACTTCGTGTTCAACGACTTCACCAACCCGCCCGCCGAGGCGCTCGCGGAACGGCTCTCGCAGCTCGCCCCGATGGACGACGCGAAGATCTTCCTGACCACCGGCGGTGGCGAGTCGATCGACACCGCGGCCAAGCTGGCCCGGCAGTACTGGGCCCAGCGCGGGCAGCCGCAGCGCACCCACATCCTCAGCCGGGGCAACGCCTACCACGGCACCAACGGCATGGGCACCAGCATCGGCGGGATCGACGCCAACCAGGTCGGGTTCGGCCAGCTCGTGCCGGAGACCAGCCGGGTCTCCCACGACGACGCCGAGAGCCTGCGGGAGGCCATCGACCGGATCGGCGCGGACCGGGTCGCGGCGTTCTTCGCCGAGCCGGTGATGGGCGCGGGCGGGCTGTACCCGCCGCAGCCGGGCTACCTGGAAGCGGTCGCCAAGATCTGCGCCGAGCACGAGATCCTGTTCGTCGCCGACGCGGTGATCTGCGGGTTCGGCCGGGTGGGCAGCTGGTTCGGGGTCGAGCGGTGGGGTCTGCAGCCCGACATGATCACCTTCGCCAAGGGCGTGACCAGCGGATACCTGCCGCTGGGCGGGGTGGTGATCGCCGGTCGGGTGGCCGAGCCGTTCTGGAGCCAGCCGGGCCGTCCGTTCCGGCACGGCGCCACCTACTCCGGACATCCCACGGTGTGCGCCGCGGCGCTGGCCAACCTCGACATCCTGGAGCGCGAGAAGCTGCTGCCGCGTGCCGACGAGCTGGAGCGCCCGCTGCACGAGGCGCTGCTGCAACTCGCCGACCACCCGGCCGTCGGCGAAGTGCGCGGCGGCACCGGTCTGCTCGGTGCGGTGGAGCTGGCGCCGGAACTGCTGGCCGAAGATCCCGGCGCGCTGGTCCGCGCGCAGCTCGCCATCCGCGATCTCGGCGTCATCGTGCGACCGCTGGGCAAGGCGATGGCGGTGTCGCCACCGCTGATCATCAGCGAGTCGGAGATCGAGCTGATCGGCAAGACCATCCGGGAAGGCCTGGACACCCTCGTGTGAACGGTTCGGGTGCCCGCGACGCATTGCGGGCACCCGAACCGCCGCTGCCAAAACCGGCCATCCGGCCGCTAGACATCCCGCCAACATAAGGCTGGAATATTCCCGTTGCGGAACCGATACGCGCCGGTCTGTACCAACTGGGATCAGTGCCGTAATTTTTTGGCCAGACCACTGCCGTCGGCTTCGACCGCGGTCGGCGTGGTCGAGCATCCGTGACGGAACTCGCTGTGCCGCAACAGGGTTCGCCGAAAAACCGTCCACAAGAGACAGTTGGTAAGATGTCCGATATGCACCGAATCACCTGACGGGGCGCGCCGTGCGGGCCGACCGGGTGCCGCACGACGCGCCCGCCGGAGAAACCACATTTCAGCCGGAAAAGACCCGTAGAGCGGCGTTTCGAGAAGTCGCCGCCCCTGTGGACAAGCCACCCGCACGTGTTGGCAAAATACGGCAGGCGGGTGATGACGCGCAGCGGACGCGGACGGAGGACGACAACCAGGTGAACAACACCCAGACCACACAAGTCGACGATCTGCGACTCATCGCACTACCCAGCGCGTTGAACTGCACGGAAATGTTCGTCAGATTCGCTCTCGCAGAGTGGTCGCTGCGTGAACTGGTCCAAGAAACCATGGAATTGGCCGAAGCGCTGGTGACCGCGGCGGTGGACAGCGCCGATCCGGACTCCCCCGGTTTCATCACGGTCCGGCTGCGGCTCAGCGGCGACAGCCTGGTGGCCGAGGTGGAGGACGAGCAGGGCACCATCCCGCCCGCGCTGGCGCCCGGCTTCGCCGGTGGCCGCTGCGGTGCGACCGCGCTGCGCGGTGGCGGCACGCTGGTGTGGTGCGAGGTGCCGTTGCCGCGCGGTGTCGACGCGAACGCGGTGCCGTTGCCCCGCCGCTCCCGGAAGCGCGCTGGCCAAAACGTTCATTCCGTCGACGAAACCGCCGAGATCGATCCCGAGGTGATCAAGCGCCTGCTCTCCGGCCTCAGCAACTCCGACATGATCTGAGCTTTGTCGATGACTCCTGCTGCGAGGCGGAGCGGGTAGCGGAACCTCAGACGCCGTCTCGGCCCTGGATCCCCGACATCATGTATCCCCCAATACATCACGTCGAGGCTGTTCTTCCGAGACGACGCCTGAGAACCCGCGGCGGTGCGAGCTGCGAGAGTGGGCCGCTTCAAGAGATTCAAAAACATGATCTGCGGTACCAGGCTGCGGGCGCCAGCGGTCGGTGCTGGTTTCGCGGGCCGCGTCGGCGGGCATCACCCGAGGCATGGACCATCTGACGTTCCGCTTCGAGTTGGCGCAGCAATTGCGCGTCGACTCCGTGCGCGCGAGCAGTGCTGCTGGATCGGGGCACCCCACGTCGTCGATGTCCGCCGCCGATCTGCTGGCCGGACTGCTGGACGGTCACCTGCGGCTGGACTTCGACCACCCGGACGATCCGCGCAACGACCACCTCATCTTCTCCAAGGGGCACGCCTCGCCCCTGTACTACTCGTGCTTGAAGGCCGTCGGCGCGATCGATGACGCCGAACTGCTCACCTTCCGGAAGTTCGGCAGCCGTCTGGAAGGCCATCCGACACCGGTGCTGCCCTGGGTTGACGTGGCCACCGGATCGCTGGGCCAAGGCCTGCCGATCGGCGTGGGCCTGGCGCTGACGGCGCGGCGGCTGGACCGGCTGCCCTACCGGGTCTGGGTGCTCTGCGGCGACAGCGAAATGGCCGAGGGGTCGATCTGGGAAGCGCTGGAGCACGCCGGGCACGAGCAGTTGGACAACCTCATCGCGCTCGTCGACGTCAACCGGCTCGGCCAGACCGGGCAGACGATGCACGGCTGGGACCTCGACGCCTACGCCGCCCGAGCCCACGCGGCCGGGTGGCGCACGCTGCAGATCGACGGCCACGACCCGGAGCAGGTCGAATCCGCGCTGAAGGACGCCGCCTCCGGCGACGGTCGGCCGGTCGCCGTGCTGGCGGCCACCAAGAAGGGCAAGGGCGTCGCCGAAGTCGAGGACAAGCCGGGGTTCCACGGCAAAGCGCTGGTGCACCCCGACGAGGCGATCCGCGAACTCGGCGGGATCCGCGACCTGCGCGTCACGGTGGCCAAACCGACCGGCACCGAGACACCGCACACCTTCGCGGTGCGCGGCGGCGGGCTCCCGGCGTTCGAAGTCGGCGGCAAGGTCGCCACCCGCAAGGCCTATGGCGAGGCGCTGCGCGCGCTCGGGGATCGGCGCGGTGACGTGGTGGCGCTCGACGGCGAGGTGTCGAACTCGACCTTCTCCGAGCTGTTCCGGGCCGCGTTCCCGGAGCGCTACTTCGAGATGTACATCGCCGAGCAGCAGCTGCTCTCCGCCGCGATCGGCATGCAGGTGCGCGGCTGGACGCCGTTCGCCTCGACCTTCGCGGCCTTCCTCACCCGCGCCTACGACTTCATCCGGATGGCCGCGGTCAGCCGCGCGAACCTGCGCCTGATGGGCTCGCACGCGGGGGTGTCCATCGGCGAGGACGGACCGTCGCAGATGGCGCTGGAAGACCTCGCCGCGTTCCGCGCGGTGCACGGCAGCACGGTGCTCTACCCGTGCGACGGCAACCAGACCGTGCGGCTGGTCGAGGCGATGGCCGACCAGACCGGTATCAGCTATATGCGGACCACCCGCGGCGCCACCCCGGTGATCTACCAGCCCGGCGAGGAGTTCCCCATCGGCGGCTCGCGCGTGGTGCGCGACGGCGACGACGTGACCCTGGTCGGCGCGGGCATCACCCTGCACGAGGCGCTGCGCGCGGCGGAAACGCTTGACCAGGAGGGAATTCGGGCCCGCGTGATCGATCTGTACTCGATCAAACCGGTGGACGCCGCCACGCTGCGCCGGGCCGCCACCGAGACCAGCGGGCTGGTCACCGCCGAGGACCACTGGCCGGAAGGTGGTCTCGGCGAGGCCGTGCTGAGCACCCTGACCGGCACCGGAACCCCGGTGCGGATCCTGGCGGTGCGCAACATGCCCGGTTCCGGCACCCCGGCCGAGCTGCTCGGGCAGGCGGGCATCGATGCGCCCGCCATCGCGGCAGCTGCCCGCAAACTCGTCACCGCCTGACCGGAACAGGTCGCCGCGGCGAGCGCGACGAAGGCGCGGCTGCGCACCACCGCGCCCGGATCTCCGTTGCGCACCTGCTCGGCGCGCGCGACGCGCGGCCAGGCGCCGCGCAGGCCGAGCACGTGCGCGGGGATCGTGATCAGCCCCAGGATCACGGCGAGCACGACGTAGGTCGTCCGCCAGTCCAAGTAGGCGACCAGGACGGCCGTCAGCGGTGCGAACACGGTGCTGGCCAGTCCGGCGACGAGGGTCACGGTGGTCAGGGCTTTCACCCGCCGCTGCCCCCACCACCTGGTCAGCGCGGCGAAGGCGGGCTGGTAGAGCACGCCGGAGGTGGCGAAACCCGCGACGATCCAGGCGATGAAGTACCACGCCGGGTTCGCCGCAAAGGCGATGCCCACCAGCGCCGGGACGGCCAGCATCGAGCCCGCCGTCATCACCGGGCGCGGGCCCCAGCGGTCCAGCCAGCGGCCGACCAGCACACCGGTCAGCGCCGCGATGATCTGGCAGACCGAGAACCCGGCCGTCAGCATCGCCACCGACCAACCGGTGTCCGCGCTGATCGTCGGCGCCAGCACAGGAAAGGCGTAGACCAGCACGCCCCAGCTGGTGATCTCGGTGGCGCACAGCACCAACAAGACCCGGCGCAGACCTGCTTCGGAAAGCGGGCCCACCGCCGCACTTCGTGGTGATCGCGCATCCCCGCCAGCAGCACCACCGACGGCTGTGGTGTCAGCTCCCAACCGACCCATTCGCCACATCCGCGAGGTCATCGCGACACCGCGTGTGCCCGCCAGGTGGGAAGGGTAGTCGGTTGTCGACACGGCTGGCTCGACCAGCGGGGGACATGATGCCCGTACCTGACCGCGCGGAACTGCTCAGGTTCCTCTGCCACGTGCGTTTTCCGGCCACCAAGCAGGAGATCTTCCAGCAGTGCGTCGCACTGGGCGCGCCGACGGCGCACCTGGACCGCATCGAGAGCCTGCCCGAAGGCGTCTACGTCGAGCCCGACACGGTGCTGCAGGCACTGCCGCACCCCACGTCCTGAACCGTCCACATCGGACGCAATGGGTTTCACGGATGCCGGTTCCGCCGAAAATGCCAACAAACACCGGCGGTCCCCGCGACGGTCAGCAGTCCCAACATGATCGAGCTCAACACCAAACCGCTCACCAGGCACAACAACGCCAACAACGCGGTGACCACGAGCATCAGCAGTACCAGCAGCCTGCGCACCCCCGGCCAGCCGCGGCCGCCGTCGAACCGATCGAACTTCTCCGCCAGCCGAGGATCATCGGACGCCAGAGCGGATTCGATCTCGGCCAACCTGTCCCGCTCGTGCCTGCTCAACATGACGAGCTCCTAGCAACGTTCGCTTCGACCCCAACGAGGTACCCGCCCCCCAGCTGCCTCAAGCCCCTGATGGGCCTCTCCAGACTCGCACGCCGAGGTTGGTCACCGAACGCGGCAGCCGGGTGATTTTCCTGCACGCACAGCAACATCCGGCGATTACCGAAAGTTGCCGGACGGGACTGGTCAAGCCAACTCGTAGTGCACGACATCCTCGATCTCCGTTTTGTCCAGCTTGCCTTGCAGGCACAGCACATCCAGATGGGCGGCGGTTTCCAGCACCGCCAACATCTGGTTGAACGGATCGAGTTCGTCGAGGGTTCGTTCGCGACGCGTCCAAGTCAGCGCGCGGGCTGTTTCGTAAGCGGTGCTGGCGCCCCTGCCGACGACCTCCGCGGTCGCCGCCAGCCGCCTGTCGTGGTGGTCGAGCAGCTCGTCCACGCGCTGGTGCACGCTGTCGGCGACCGGACCGTGCGCGGGCAGCAGTCGCATGTCGGGCAGTGTGCGGACCAGCCGCAGCGACGCCAGGTAATCGCGCAGCGGCGCCTCGCTCGGCGCCTGCTCGAAGCCGATGGACGGCGTGATCTGCGGCAGCACGTGGTCCCCGGCGAACATCAGACCGCTCACGTCGTCGATGAACACCAGGTGCCCGCGGGTGTGGCCCGGGGTGGCCAACGCGCGCAGCGACCGGTCGGCCAGGCCGAGGTCGGCGGAGTTGCCGATCCACTCGTCGGGCTCCTCCCAGACGTGCTTGCCGCGTCGGCCGCCGTCGCGGGCGGCCGCCACCGCGTCGCGCACCGGCTTGGCGCCGCAGGCGAGGAGCATCTCGATCTGCTTGTCCAGCGACCGGTGCTCGGGATCCGCCAGGGCGCGGATGGTGTGCCGCTCGTCCTCGCCCAGCAGCACCTTGGAGCCGTACTCCCGGCGCAGCGCCACGGCCTGGGTGTAGTGGTCGCGGTGCGCGTGGGTGACCAGGAATCGGCTGATGTCGCCGAGTCCGGCCCCGAGCTGGCGCAACGCGGCGCTGAGCTGGTCCCGCGATTCCTCCAGCGCCCATCCGCCGTCGATCAGGGTCAGCGCGTCGCCGTCGGTCACCGCGTAGACGTTCACGGCGCGCAGCCCGTCGTTTGGCAGGGGCAGCGGAATCCGGTGCACGCCCGGCGCGACGGGGTATGCGCCCGGCTGCATCCACTCGTGCCGCGAGTCGCCCATGATCACACCTCCGAACACGCCCCTGACCTGGGCGGTCCATCAGGAGTACCACACGCATACCAACCGGTCAGTGTGCTGCGCGCCGCAGCGGCACGACGCGATCGGAACCGTCCGCTCGACCAGACGCGGCGGTGCGGGTACCACCACCGACCGCGTCGATGCCCGGTGCAGCGCGGCAGAGCTGCGAACTTCGGCCACGCGCGGAGTCCCACGACCACGCGCACCCACGGTGTCCAAAATGGACGCCACAAGGGCCCGAGGCGGAGAAATAGTGGCGTTGGTCACGTTCGAGGCGATTTCGCGCGAAATCGCCGTCCCCTCCCCAGGGGACGTGCCGATTTCGCGCGAAATCGCCAGGTCTGCGACCCGTGCCGACACGTGGGCGCGCGACGACGAACGGTCGGGCATGGCCATCCGAGTGGATCGTACGATTCCACTTCGCGGAAGATGCCCGGGCTCGTTCCATACTCGATGTCGGCGCCGAACTGGCGCACCTCGACGGATCCGACGACGCACCGAGAGGACAGCGGATGTCTACTGAGGACCTCGCAGCCGCCATCGACGACCTGCCGCTGGTGGACCACCACGTGCACGGCGCGCTGGCCAGCGCGGTCGACCGGCCGACGCTGGAACTGCTGCTCACCGAGTCCGACCGGCCGGTTCCGGCGTGGATGACCCAGTTCGACTCGCAGCTGGGGTTCGCCATCCGCCGCTGGTGCGCCCCGGTGCTCGACCTGCCGCCGCACGTCGACGCCGCCGACTACGTGGCGCGGCGCGAAGAACTCGGGGCCCACGAGATCGCGCGGCGGCTGCTGGCTGCCAGCGGCATCGAGCACTACCTGGTGGAGACCGGGTACCGGGGTGAGGAGATCCTCTCCCCCACCGAGATGGCGTCGGCGTCGGGTGTCCCGGCCGACGAGGTCGTGCGCCTGGAAGCGGTACTGGAAGACCTCGCACGGGAGGGGGTGGGCGCGGCGGAGCTGTCGTCGCGGTTCCCGGAGGTGCTCGCGGAGCGCACCGAGCGCGCGGTGGGCCTCAAGAGCATCGTCGCCTACCGCTACGGTTTCGACTTCGATCCGCGGCGCCCCTCGCCCGCCGAAGTCGTCGCGGCCGCCAGGAGCTGGCTGCGCTCCGGCACCACCCGAGTGGCCGACCCGGCGCTGCTGCGCTTCCTGCTGTGGTCGGGCCTCGACCGGGGTCTGCCGCTGCAGTTGCACGCGGGCTACGGCGATCCAGACATCGAGTTGCACCGCTGCGACCCGCTGCTGCTGACGCGGTTCATCAAGCTCGTCGAGCCGTTCGGGGTGGATCTGCTGTTGCTGCACTGCTATCCGTTCCACCGCAATGCCGGATACCTGGCGCAGGCATTCCCGCACGTGTACTTCGACGTGGGGCTCGGCGTGAACCACAGCGGAGTCCGCTCCTCCGCCGTGGTCGCCGAGTCGCTGGAGCTCGCGCCTTTCGCGAAGATCCTGTTCTCCTCCGACGCCTGGGGGCCGCCGGAGCTGCACCACCTCGGCGCGCTGCTGTGGCGGCGCGGCATGCGAAAGGCCCTGTCGGAGTGGGTGGACGCGGGCGAATGGTCGGCCTCCGACGCGATCCGGGTGGCCCGCATGATCGGGCGGGACAACGCCCGCCGCGTCTACCGGCTGGCAGCGCGGTGAGCGATCGCCACCCGCTGAACCGCGTCCTTGACGGGATGCGGGCGGAGGTTTAGTCTCGCTCAGGACATCTGACGTCTGATGACAGGAGCCTCGGGTGTCGTTGCCGGACGAGCTCTCCGAGAAGCTGCTCGGGTCGATCATCGACGGCACCTACCCGCCTGGCACCGCGCTGCCTTCCGAAGGGGAGCTCGCCGAGCAGTTCTCGGTGAGCCGGTTGACCATCCGGGAGGCGATCAAAGCGCTGCGGGTGCAGAACGTGGTGCGCATCCAGCGCGGACGCGGCACCTACGTCAACGCCCCGGCGCAGTGGACCGCGCTGGATCCGATGATCCGGGCCGCCACCTCGCCCCGATCCAGCAGCCGGGCCGTCTCGGAAAGCCTGATCGAGGCCCGTCGGCTGCTGGAGATCGGCGCCGCGGAGCTCGCCGCGGTCAAGCGGACCGAGGAAGACCTCGTGCAACTGCGCGAGCAACTGCACGACATGCAGACCGCTGCCGACACCGACGACGTGGAACTGTTCGTCGCCGCCGACATCGCCTTCCACAACACCGTGATGCAGTCCACCGGAAACGTGTTCATCCCGCAGATGTTCGAGCCGTTCGGCCGGTTGCTGATCGAAGGCCGCCGGGAGACCTCCTCGGTGGGCGAGATCCGCGCCAACGCCATCGAGCAGCACACCAAGATCCTGCGCGCGCTGGAATCCGGCGATCCGGCGCGGGCTCGCCAGGCGATGATCGACCACCTCGCGCAAACCGCCGACGACCTGCGCACCCACCTGATCGACAAGCAGGACTGAGCAATGCCGGGAGGAGCAATGCCGCACCCCAGCACACCGGTTGCGATCGACGAGCTGCTGGCCGGGCTGCCGCCGGTCCGCTCGGTCGAGGCGGCCGAGATCGTCGACGGGCCACACCTGGTCATCCTCGACGACGACCCGACCGGCACCCAGACCGTCGCCGACGTGCCGGTGCTGACCAGTTGGTCCACCGAGGACCTGCGGTGGGGGCTGCGGCAGCCGGGGCGCGCCTTCTTCGTGCTCATCAACACCCGCAGCCTCGCCGCCGAGGACGCCGCGGCCCGCAACCGCGAAGTCGTCGACGCGCTCACCGCGGCGGCCCGGGCCGAAGGCGTGGACTTCGTGCTGGCCAGCCGCAGCGACTCGACGCTGCGCGGCCACTTCCCGCTGGAAACCGATGTGCTGGCCGACGAACTGGACCGGCATGGTCGCCCGGTCGACGGTGTCGTGATCGTGCCCGCCTTCCCGGATGCCGGTCGGATCACGATCGACTCGGTGCACTGGACGCGAACCGCCGACGGGATGGTTCCGGCCGGGGAGACCGAGTTCGCCCGCGACGCCAGCTTCGGCTACCGCAGTTCGAACCTCCGCGATTGGGTCGCGGAGAAGACCCGGGGCCGGGTCGCGGCCGAGGACGTCATGGCGATCACGCTGACCGACTTGCGCACCGGTGGGCCGGAGCACGTCGCCGGTCTGCTGAGCGGGGCGCGCGACCGGCGGCCGATCGTCGTGGACGCGGCCTGCGACGACGATCTGCGGGTGCTCGCGCTCGCCCTGCACCGGGCGGAATCGCAGGGCACCCGGCTGCTCTACCGGGTCGGCCCGGCATTCGTCCGGGCCCGCATCGGGCAGGACGCCAGCCCGCCGCTGGACGGCGCCGCGCTGCGCGCGTACGGCGCTGGGCACGGACTGATCGCGATCGGCTCGCACGTCGGGCTGACCACCGCCCAGCTCGCCGGGCTGCGCGAGCTCGGCGGCATCGAAGAATTCGAACTGGACGTGCCGACGCTGCTGGATCCGTCCACTAGGGACGATCACATCGCCGAGGTCAGCGCCCGTGCGGCGCAGGCGATGTCGCGCTGCGACGTGGTCATCCGCACCAGCCGGACCCTGGTCACGGGTGCGGATGCGGACGACAGCCTGACCATCGCCCGCGCGGTGTCCGCCGCCCTCGTCGAGGCGGTGGCCGCGACCGTGCGGCGGCACCGGCCCGGGTTCGTCGTCGCCAAGGGCGGAATCACCTCCAGCGACATCGCCACCGACAGCCTGCACATCCGCCGCGCGATCACCAGGGGCACGCTGCTGCCCGGCATGGTGTCGCTGTGGGAACCGGTGACCGGTGCGTCCGCCGGGATCGCCTACATCGTCTTCCCCGGCAACGTCGGGGACGAGCACGCCCTCGCCCACGTCGTCCGCACCCTGCGCACTCGTGGGTGATCTCGGTGGTAACAGCACGCAGCAGCACTCACGACCGGAGGAAGACATGGCCACGCCACGGGTTTCGGTGATCGGCCTCGGCGCGATGGGGCTGCCGATGGCCAGCCATCTCACCGCCGAGTTCCCGGTGACCGCGTTCGACGTAGCCGCGCAGCAACGCGCCCGAGCCGCGGAGCAGGGCGCCACCCCGGCGGCGAGTCCGGCCGAGGCCGCCGCCGACGCCGATGTCGTGCTGCTCGCGCTCCGCGACCAGCAGCAGGTCGACGAGGCCCTCTTCGGCGCGCAGGGTGCCGCGTCCACGCTGCGTTCGGGCGCGGTCGTGGTGCTCACCAGCACCGTCGGCCCGCAGGCGGCCCGAGCCACGGCGGCTCGGCTGACCGACCAGCGCTTCGTCGACGCCCCGGTCAGCGGCGGCCCGGCCCGCGCCGGAACCGGCGACCTGCTGATCGTCGTCGGCGCCGACGACGAGGCGCTGGCCATCGCCCGCCCGGTGCTCGAACGGCTCGCGTCGACGGTGACCGTGATCGGCCCCAACCCCGGCGACGGGCAGGCCCTCAAGGCGATCAACCAGCTGTTGGCCGGGGTGCACATCGCCGCTGCCGCCGAGGCGGTGGCGCTGGCGCGCGGCATCGGCCTGGACCCGGGCGTGGTCATCGAAGCGCTCAGCCAGGGCGCGGCCAGCTCGTTCATGCTCGCCGACCGGGGTCCCCGAATGCTGGAGGCCTACGGCGACGGAGCGGAAGTCCGCTCGCGGCTGGACATCTTCGTCAAGGACATGGGCATCGTCGGCGAACTCGCCCGCGACGCCCACGTGCCGACCCCGCTGGCCGCGGCCGCGCACCAGCTCTACCTGATCGGCGAGAAAGCGGGCCTCAGTGCCGCCGACGACTCCACCATCGTCACCGTCCTGTCGCCGAAGGACTGAACCCGCGGCGGACCCGGGTGGCGGACGGGGTGGACGATTTCGCGCGAAACCGCCGCTCCGCGTGGGGCGGAGATGGCGATTTCGCGCGAAATCGCCAACTCCCCCACCACCTCCGAACAGGTGCTCACGCGGAACTGAGGCCCAGCAAGGTTGGCTGGGTGTCCAGGCGGAGTTCTGCCCGGCGCAGAAGCGGATTTCCGGCAGCTTCGCCAGGGCTCGCCCCACTTCGGACAACTCGTCGGGCGCCACGCTCGCCCAGAAGATCGCCGAGACCGGTCAGCCGAGCGTAGGCGGTCATCCACACCAAGCCCAGCTCGTTGATCCGCTGCCAACGGCGCGCCACCGTGCTCGGATCGACGCCCAGCACCGAGCCGAGGACCTGCCAGGAGCCGCGCGGGGCGATCTGCACGGCATTGACCAGCGCCAAGTCGAGCTCGTCTAAGGTGGACGAATCTTGCATGCACGAACCTTCATCTGACCGTTTCCGGCAATCCAAGCAACGCGGCTGACGGCTTGTCCACCCTGTCTGCACTGCGGGATCCAGCCCGCAGCGAGTTCGACTGCGCTCGGAGAGCACATGGACACAGCGCGTACCCGGACCACCCGGCTGGACCGGATCTTCGCCGGAATCGAACGGCTCGGCGCCAAGATCCCCGAGCCGTTCTTCCTTTTCGTCTACCTCTTGATCGCGCTGGCGGTGATCTCCACCGCGGTGGCGGCCTTCGGCGTCACCGTCGAGGTGCCCGGCAAACCCGAACCGGTCCCGGTGCACGCCGTGCTCAGCACCGAGGGCCTGGTGTGGTTCCTGACGAACTTCGTGGACAACTTCATCGGTTTCCCGCCGCTGGGCACGGTGCTGGCGATGATGCTCGTCGTCGGCTTCGCCGAGCGGACCGGATTCCTGTCCGCCGCCGTCACCCTGGCCTTCGGCCGAGCGCCGCGCTGGCTGCTGCCCTACGCGGTGGCGTTCGTGGCGTGCCAGGGGCACGTGATGTCCGATCCGTCCATGATCGTCATCCCGCCGCTGGCCGCGCTGATGTTCAAGGCCGCCGGTCGGAATCCGGTGGCCGGGTTGATCGGTGCTTTCGCCTGCGGCGCAACGGGTTACGGCGGCGGAATCCTGATCGGTTCGCTGGACGGGCTGCTGGAGGGCATCACCAGCAAGGCGGTCCAGATCGCCCCGCTGCCCACCGAGGTGCACACCCACATCGCGATGAACTACTTCTTCGCCGCGACCGCCGGGCTGCTGCTCCCGCTGGTGGGCGGGTTCCTGATCGACCGGGTGCTGGAGCCGCGGCTCGGGCCGTGGACGGATCCCGACGCGGAGCAGACGACGGAACTCACCGCACGGCAGCGCAAAGGTGTGTGGCGCGCGCTCGCGGTGCTCGTCGGTTACGCCCTGCTGGCCTTCGGGGCGTGGCTGGTGCCGGGCAGCTTCCTGCGCGGCGACGGCGGCACGCTGGTTCCCTCGCCGTTCCTGGACAGCCTCGTCCCGCTGATCATCTTCGCGTTCCTGCTGGCTGGGGTGGCCTACGGCGTCACGGCGGGCACCGTCACCAAACGCGCCGACGTGCCGAGGATGATGACCGAGACCGTCAAGGACCTGGCCGGTTACATCGTGTTCATCTTCGTCGCCGCCCAGTTCATCGCCCTGTTCACCTGGTCGAACCTGGGCACCCTGATCGCCGTCGGCGCCGCCGACGGCCTGCGCGCGGCGCACCTCACCGGTTTCCCGGCCATCCTGGTGATGATCCTGCTGGCGACCGTGGCGAACCTGTTCATCACCTCGGGTTCGGCGCTGTGGTCGCTGCTGGCGCCGGTGATGATCCCGGCGTTCACCATCCTCGGCTACGACCCGGCGTTCATCCAGGCCGCGTACCGGATCGGCGACTCGTCCACGCAGGCGGTCAGCCCGCTCAACGCCTACGTCTACATCCTGCTGAGCGTGAACCGGAAGTACCAGCCGGAGACGCAGTTGGGCACGCTGCTGGCCAGGCTGAGCATCTTCGTGCTGCCGTTCTTCGCGGTGTGGTTGCTCATCCTCGCCGTCTTTTACTTCTTCAACCTGCCGGTGGGGCCGGGCTCCGGCATCCGGCTGTGACCGTCTACAAAGGAGAGAACATGCAGTTCGACGAGCTCGTGGCGCTGCGACGCGACTTCCACCGGTACGCCGAGCCCGCGTTCCTGGAGATCCGCACGTCCAGCATCGTCGTGTCACACCTGCGGAAACTGGGCCTGCAGCCGCTGACCGGGCAGGCCGCGATGCGGGCCGACACGGTGGTCGACTACCCCAGCGCCCAGCGGCGCGAGCTGTTCGCCGAGCGCGCGGTGATCACCGGGGCCGATGCCGCGAGCGTCGAGCACGCCGCCGAGTTCGGCACCGCCGTGATCGCCGAGGTCAGCGGCAACCGCCCCGGCCCCACCTGGGGGCTGCGCTTCGACATGGACGCGCTGCCGCTGACCGAATCCGACAGCTCGGAGCACACCCCAGCCGCACTCGGATTCCGCTGCGACTACGGCGCTATGCACGCGTGCGCGCACGACACCCACACCACCATCGGTCTCGGGCTGGCCAGCCGGTTGGTCGCGGACAACGACTTCGCGGGCACGGTCCGGTTCCTGTTCCAGCCCGCCGAGGAAGGTGGCCGTGGTGCGGCGTCGATGCTCGCAGCGGGCGCCGCCGACGGCATCGACCGGTTCGTGGCGGTGCACCTCGGGCTCGACGAACCGGCCGGGAAGGTCAACGGCGGCATCCGCGGCCTGCTGGCCACCACCAAGATGCGCGCCAACTTCACCGGCACGGCCGCACACGCCGCAGGAGCGCCGGAACAGGGCGCCAACGCACTCGTCACCGCGGCGAGCGCGCTGCTCAACGTGATGGCGCTGCCGCGCTACTCCACTGCGGACACCCGCATCAACGTCGGCACCCTGCACGGCGGTGACAACGTGAACATCGTGCCGTCCTGGGCGGAAATGACACTGGAAGCCCGCTCCACGGATTCCGGGGTCAGCACGGATCTGACGGAGCGAATCAAGAACGCGCTGCGCGGCGCGGGCACGATGCACGGGGTCGCCGTCGACGTCGTAGAAACCGGCGGTTCGGCCACCATGGACTGCGACGCGGAACTAGTCGACACCATCAACCGCATCGCGGCCGAACTACCAGAAGCCACAACGGGTTCCGGCTACCAAGAGATGGGCGGCAGCGATGATGCAAGCCTGTTCGCCCGCACCGTCCAGCAACAGGGCGGCATCGCCACCTACATGACAGTCGGCGGCGGCAACACCGCACCACACCACAACCCACTGTTCGACATCGACGAAACCGCCATCCCAGTCGCCCTCAACGTCATGGAACACCTCCTCCGCCGCTGACACCCGACTGCAAGTACGGTGACAGGAACGGGGTGAGGGGCACCCGTGACCCAGTTACTTGGTCACGGGTGCCCCTCACCCCTCACCTGAATGGGTCGCGAGTCGAGTGCGACGCTGGAGTGGTTTCGGACAACCCTGTCCGGCCAACACATCGACGGCACCGGCTCGTCCCGATCGATCGCCACCAGTTCGGCGCCGACCGGGACCGGCCCCGTTCGACCGCGAGCGGCGCCACATCACGTCGTGGCCACGCCGCAACGCGACGGCAACAACTTCCTTCGACAGGAACGAAGTTCCACCCGGCACGAGGATTCGCATGTCCTCGACCCTGCCCGGCACTGCACCGGTCGTCGACCACAATCGCTACCGGTGAACACGCCCCAGGCCGGATGTCAGGGTTGGCAGAGCTGGGCGCGAAGGGTGTCGAAAGCCCACTGCTCCCACTGCTGCGGCGCCCAGCCGCGGTCGCGCACCAGCAGCAGGTAGAGCTCGGGGCTGAGCAGGCCGAACAGCACGTCGGCGGCGTGTTCGGCGGACAGGTCGGCGCGCACACCGGGTTTGGTGACCAGCACCTTCGCCGCAGCCGCCTGGACGGTGTAGCGCGGGTCGGCGTCCTGCTGCCACAGATCCGCGATCTCGGGGTCCGCCGCGGCGGCGATGCGCAGCATTTCGCTGATCGTGGCGACCCGCTCCATGATGTGCCGCACGCCCGCGACATGCGCCCGCAGCTGGGCCTCTGCGGTCTCGGCGTCGAGGGCCGCGCGGAACCACGGCCGGTCCATCGTCGCGATCGGCTCGTCGTCGCCTGCGATCGCGGTGTCCACGACCTCCTTCAGCAGCGTTCGCTTGTTGCGGAACGTGAAGTAGATGGTCTGCACCGCGACCCCGGCCCGGTCGGCGATGTCCTGCAGCGGCGTCGCGCCATAACCGCGCGCGACGAACAGCTCCCCGGCGGCCTGCAGCATCCGCAGCCGTGTCTGCCGGGCCTTCTCCGCCCGCTTGCCGCCCTTGTTGACCGGACTCATACCCGGAGTCTATAACTAGAGTCGAACACTAGAGAACGACTCTAGCGAGAGGGACGTCATGCAACCCGTGGTCAACGTGCAACAGGCCGAAGCGTGGAACGGTTGGGAAGGCGAGCACTGGGCGGAGAACCCGGACCGCTACGGCGGAATGGTCGACGATTTCAACGAATCCTTCTTCACCGCCGCCGAGATAGGCGAACGGGACCGCGTCCTCGACGTCGGATGCGGCACCGGGCACATCACCCGGCTGGCCGCCGCGAAGGCAGCGCGCGGTCGGGTCGTCGGCATCGACCTGTCCGCCCCGATGCTGGCCCGCGCCCGCGCCGACGCCGAAGGCATCGCGAACGTCGCGTTCGAACAGGGCGATGCTCAGGTTTACCCGTTCCCGGACGGCGAATTCGACGTTGCGGTCAGCCGCGGCGGGGTCATGTTCTTCGCCGACCTGGTCGGCGCATTCGCCAACATCCACCGCGCCCTGCGCCCCGGCGGCCGACTGGTGTTCATCTGCCCCACGGCGCCGAGCCCGGACGGCGACTACGGCCGGGCGACGGCCGCGCTGCGCGAGTTCTCCCACAGCCCATCACCCGCAGCCCACGGGATGATGTCCTTGGTGGACCCCGAACGCATCCGCGAGGTGCTCGGCCAAGCCGGATTCGGCGACATCACCATCGACTCCGTCAATGCGACGATGACGCTCGGCGCGGATGCTGCCGACGCCGCCGCGTTCATCTGCTCCACCGGACCGGCCCGCTTCAACCTCCAAGGCCTCGACCAGAACACCGTCGACCGGATTCGCGATGGTGTCCGGGACGGATTCCGGCCGTACGAAACCCCGCAGGGCGTGCGTCTTCGCGGCACCGTCTGGCTGGTCACCGCCACCCGGCGGAGTGATGAGTGAAGGGCACCTTTGACCGGCATAGTCGGTCGAAGGTGCCCTTCACTCGGAAATAGCTGCTCCTGGAGGGGGCGCGCTGATCACAGTTCGCTGAAACCGGTTGATCACTGGTTGGGCGTGGCCTAGGACTGTGGGGTTGCCGCGGTTCTAGGGGGAACGGGATGGATCGGTTCGCTGTTCGTTACGCCGCGATCGGTGAGGCGTGGGAAAGCGTGCGCGACGCCACCGGGCAGATCCGGACGAAGCTGGCCGATCTCGACGGATCACTCGGGCCGCTGCGGGCGTCCTGGACCGGGCAGGCTGCGGAGAGCTTCGAGGTCGCACGGGCGACGTGGGTTCGCGAAGCCGAGGAGATGACCCAATTCCTCGACGACATGGCGGACCTGCTGTCGCTGATCGACGAGAACTACGGCAGCGCGCACCAGGCGAACCTGGCCATCTGGGATACCGGTGGGGCATCGGGCGGGTCGGCGACCGTGCCGATGTCGGCGGGCCCGGCCGCCGGGCCCGATGGCGAGGTCGACGTCTCCGTCGAGGAACTGCGCCGCGCCGCGCGGTCGTTCCACGGACTCCAGCAGCAGCTGGCCGACAACATGGGCTGGATCAGCCGGAACCTGCACGGCAATGCCGTCGGCATGGCCGGAGCCGACCCGGTGCTGGCCCCGTGGCGCACCCTCTACGACGACACAGCGCGGGCGGTGTGGGCGGTGCTCGGCGCGGCCACCGACCTGCTGGGCGGCATCGCGCAGGGCATGACCGACACCGGCAACAACTACATCGACTCCGAAGAAGCCTCCATCGCCGGACACGGCGCCGCACTGCCCGAACGATTACCCCAGCTCCCGGTCGACACCGTCCTCCCAGGCCCCGAACCCCCACCCAGCGGCTCGGGCGCCCCGGCGCAGGCCTTGGAGGACTGGGGCTACGAGTACTGGCCCGACGGCGACCCCGAGAAGCTGATGTTCGCGTACGACGAGTGGAAGCGCTTCGCCAGCACGCTGCGGGACGTCTCGCGATCCGGCGATGAACTGATCAGTGGTTTGGTGGAATCCAATCGCGGCGCGGTCTTCGACAGCATCCGCCAGTACTGGGCCACCAAATCCCAGCTGTGCGGAACCTCGGAGATCCTGCCCGTGCTCACCTCCGCGTGCAGCGCATTGAGCGAATCGTCCAGAGTCCTGTCCAAGGCGGTGCGCAACGCCCAGGCGAGCATCGCGAGGCTCAACGAGATAGTGGGCGATCTGGACATCTTCTCCGCGCTCGGCTTCTTACGGCGAAATCCGATCGCCTCGCTCGCCGAACTGGGTGCCGAGGCAGGCAAGTACATGGCGGTCCAGACGATCACCCCCAAAATCAAAGCAACATACGAGTACGAGCGCGGCGAAGCCATGCAGTTGCTGACAACCGGCGTCGCCGACCGGCTGCACGACTGGGCACGCAGTGCCGAGGCAGTCACGCTGGACTCCGAGCGGCGGGCCTACGATCAGGCAGACCATGGACTCGAACAACACCTCGGCACCGCGCCGTACGACGCCTGGACAGGAGTGGCCGAGCCACACCCCGCCCCGGCATCCGTGCACATCACGGCCGACCGAGCGACCCACATGCTCGACGGCGACCCGCCGCCAAAGACCGCAGGCGGCCATCTCGCCGGGACCGGGAAACCAGGGAAGACCGAGTTTCCTCCCGGCTGGAGCCGAACAGACATTCTGAATCGGGTTCAAGACGTGGCGAAGGATCCGGATAGTCCGCCGGTACTTCAGCCAAACGGCCGCTGGAAGGCCGTCGGCGTCCGGGACGGCGTTTTCATCGAGGTCGTCCTCGACGGGAACGGTAGCGTCGTCACCGGCTACCCCAAGAGCGGACCTGGCGTGCACGAGAATCCGAGAGAAATGTGACCATGAACGAAGTCGAATTCATGAACAGGACGGACGCTCTTTTTCAGGGAATGCGGGAGCGCATTCCCCAAGAGACGTACTCGTTCATGTCCAGCGCAGCGCATGCTGGCGAGCACTACGAGGTTCTCGACGTGCTGTTGGCCATGCTCAAGAAGAAATTCTTCCCAATCTCGCGGCCAGAGAGGGACGAGCTTCGCGCGATCATGGAATCAGTCCCCCTCCCGATCGACATGTGCGACTTCATCAATGACTGGGAGAATATCGTCGCCTCGCTGAACGTCATCGATGATGAGCCCGTCCGGGACGAGCCCGAACCGCCGGTAGCGTCCGGTCCGTCGGTGATCGTGCACGAGAACCCCGACTTCGATCGCACGTTGCGGACCCAGGTCGGGCTGCACGTCGATCTGCCGCCCCGGTTGTACGAGCCGTTCGTGGATCACTTCACCGCCGCCGTCGGGGTCGGTGTCGAGATCAACCTCGCCCGCACCAACCCCGACCAATACCTGCGAGACGGCAAGGTGCACAAACCCACGCAAGCGGAAACTGAGTTCGTGCCCGTACTGCTCAGCATGATCAGCACGGGCTCGATCTGGGGCGGCGGCATCCTGCTGCGCGGCTTCGAACAGTGGTGGACCAAAGGCCGTTCTGACGCCGAGCACCTGATCCGGCAGATCCCCACGATCCTGGCGGCGGAGCGCTACGGTGGCGACAACTTCCACATCGCCCTCGCGGACCTATCTTCGTCCACGGTGGAGCAGGTGCTCACCGTTCTGGCGGAATCGGGGGTGCTGGACGCATTCCCCGAGCCCGTCCCACCAGTCCCGGTGTTCAAGTACCCGCCGATGTGAGGGTCAGGCTCGCGTGGCGAGCCAGCCGAAGCGGCGCAGGGCGCTGGCGAGGCGTTCGGTGTCGGCGGCCAAGCGGCCCAGGCGTGCGGTGTCCACATCACCGGTCGGGATGCGGTGCGCTTCGTCCGCCAGATCCTGTTGCAGCACCTGCATCGCGGACGCCATCTCGCGTGGCGTATCGATCCGCGCCGGGATCATCCCGTCCACGGATGTTCGGTCGGCGAGACCCGGAAACCTGACCGCCACAAAGCAATCCGCGCATTCATGCACTCCCACCGACAGCCCAGGGCGCGGCTCCCCAGGTGGCGAGCACTCCTCCACCTCGCCAGCCTGAAACACCTGTCGGCACCAAGACCGGACCAAGGAATCGCTTGCGCCGCAACGGATATGCGCGAACCGGCACCACTCCGGCACAACCTCCTGCCGGTACTGGAAATACCGATTCTGATTGGCTGATTGATCGACGGGTTGCATGAGACGCCCTCCCAGCGCAAGCGTTTAGGTTGCCACGATGTGGTAATTCCTAACTTTGGCGCGAACTGGCATTATCAACAACGTTGTGACCGTGGGCGCAACAGGTGAGTCCGACGGCAATGCCCGGCGAAGCCGCTGTTGCGGACCTGACAACGGAGACGCGCTATGACCAAGACACCGAAAGGCCGCGCGCTGGGGAACGCGCTACGCCAGGCAAGGCAGGAGCAAAACCTCACGCTACGGGAGTTCGCCACTCAGCTCGGACGTGATCCCGGAGTGCTGTCAAGATGGGAGACCGGAGACCGCACCCCCAAACCCGAGCAAGTTGCGCAGATTCTCACGTCGCTTGGCGTCAACGGTGACCGGTACGAAGAGATCGTAGATCTGGCCTACGGCGCGGATGACTCGAACTGGGTCGCCACGACGCTTCCAGCTCAGCGCCAGCAACTGGCGGCCTTCATCGACTTCGAGCAGAACGCGACGAAGATTCTCGAAGTGTCGCCACTACTGATTCCCGGACTGCTCCAGACAAACGACTACGTCCGGGCTGCCATGACGGCAGCGCGCGTTCCAGCCAGCGAGCTGGCCAGCCGAGTGGCCGTTCGGATCGGGCGCCGCGAGGTGATCACGTGCGATCGACCCACTCCGTTCACCGCACTGATCGGCGAAGCCGCCATCCGACAGCTACTCGGCGGCAGAAAGGTGATGATCGAGCAGCTCAGGTATCTACTCGAAATGGCCCGTCGACCCAACGTCGACCTGCGGATCTTCCGTTTCGATAGCAGCTGGCACCCCGCACTCGCAGGACAATTCCACCTCATTGAGACCACTGATAGCACGATCGTACACCTGGAAAACCTCAAATCCGCATTGTTCTTGCACGAGGACTCAGACGTACGCACCTACCGGCTAGCGGCAGAGAAGGTACTTGACGTATCGATGAACCAGGCCGAGTCTGCCAAGCTGATCAGGTACATCGTCAAGAACATGGAGAAGGACAGTGAATGCTGAGACAACCTGGCGCAAGTCCAGCTACAGCCCCAACTCCGGGACCTGCGTCGAGCTCGCGAGTTCCTTAGACCGCATCCGCGACTCCAAGGACCCGCACGGGCCGACGCTGCGCGTCGACGTCGTTGGGTTCGTACGAGCCGTCAAAACCGGACGGTTCGACCGCTGAACATGGGTCGGCCCCGCCCGAGCTAAGGCGGGGCCACCGTAGGCAGGGGTTTGGGGGGGGGGGGGGGGGGGGG